>CANGOK010000132.1 GCA_947455285.1 Beijerinckiaceae bacterium
GGCGGAGGGCGGCATGCAGCGGCGCAAACCCGGTCCATTGAACATCGCCAGACGGGCTTTCCTGGCGCTCGTCGCCGGCGCGCTGCCGACGCTCCTCGCCGTGAAAGACGTCAACGCGCAGGCCAAGGCCTGGCCCACGCGCACCGTGCACCTGATCATTCCGCTCGGCGCAGGTTCAGGCTCAGACATCAGCGCCCGCTTGCTGTCCGATCGCCTGCAACGCAAATGGGGCCAGAGCGTCGTGGTGGAGAATCGTCCTGGCGGCGACAGCCTCATCGCTCTTGGCGCCTTCGCTCAGGCCAATGACGACCATGTGTTCTTCTATGGTCCTGCCGGCACGATCACGCCTCACATCTGGCAGCATGAAAAGCTCCCCTATGATCCTGTTAAAGACGTCCGGCCCGTGGCCAGCGTCTCGTCCACGACCCTTGCCGCTGCGGTTCCCACCGAGCTTGGCGTCAATACCCTTGGCGAACTTGTGGAGCTGGCGCGCAAGAACCCGGGCAAGCTGAACGCAGCCGCGGCAGCAGGTCTTTCCGAATTGTTCTGGGACGGGTTCGTCGCGCGCCAGAAGCTCGACATTCCCAAGGTTCCCTACAAGAACATCGTTGAGGCGACGACGGACGTCGCCGCCGCGCGGCTTCAGATCGTCTACACCGCCCTACCGATGATCCAGCCCGGCGTGCAGACGGGCCGTGTGAAAATTGTCGCCATCACCAGCGACAAGCGCATCGCGTCAGAGCCAGATGTACCGACGGCGACCGAAGCAGGCTATCCTGACTTCCGTATCGCAGGCCTCGTGGGCATGGTGGGTTCACGCGCGGTCTCCGACGATCTGCGTCGTCGTATCGGCGCCGACGTCGTCGAAGTGATGCAGGATCCGGAATTCGCCAAGCGACTGCTTGCTACGGGGCAGGAGCCGCAGTTTGGGGGCGCCGACCAGTTCAGCGCCGACATCGAGCGTCAAACGGCCCAGATCGCGGAAATCGCGAATTTGCTTGGAATGAAGCGCCTGCACAAGCCGGAGTGAGCGCGCGCAAGCGCCTCATTCGCCCTGTGTCATGCGCCTATCAATCTGCATGCGATACGTGAACTGATCGCCCCGGTGCCAGTTGAACGAGGCGATCAGCGTGCCGTTGTTCGTCACATAGCGGCGCAGCAGCTGGAGCGACAGGCTTCCGGCTTCAAGACCGAAGCTGTTGGCGACTTCGCGCGGCATCTGGGCTGCGCGGATCTCCTGATAAACATGGTCTATCGTTCGGCCGGACTGTTCCTCAAGGATGGAATAGAATGGCCTGCGGTCATGCTGTGAGAATGTCGCGACGATGGCTGCATATTCATTCGGCACATAAGAATCGATGTAGCAAATGGGCGTTCCGCCGGGCTTCGTCCAGCGAACGCCGGTGATATGCCGCCACTTCTGGTCTGGCTTCGCTTCAATCCGCGCGGCGATGTCGCTATCGAGCGTGACAGGCTCGATTTTGTGGATGACGAAATGCGTCTCCAGCGAATTCTGGAAAAGATCAGAAATCGACTGAAACGACTGCACGTATCGCGCATTTGATTCCGATGAGATGACCGCTGTTCCTGCGCCCTGACGGCTGCGCACATACCCCTGCTCGATAAGACGCCGCAGCGCCTCTCTCACAGTATGGCGGCTCGTAGAGAATTCAATGCTGAGTTCGGCCTCGGTCGGCAGCAGGCCGCCGATCGGATATTGCCCACCGGTGATGCGCTGCCGCAGCTCCGTGAGAATGCGCGCATAGAGCGGCGCATCGGCGTTCAGCGCTGCTGGCGCGGGCTTTTTCTTGCGAACGGGCATCGGATTTTCATCAGGGGAAACAGGTCCGTCGATCTAAACCGACTCCCATGAAAGGCGCAACTTGTTTCGCCTTGCCGCCTTCGTCCTCGACAGGCGCAGGGCCCTGCATTAGAGTAATTGCACACGTGTGCAAGCTTTTCGAAGGAGGCTCCCCGATGGCTCGATGGTTGAAGAAAGGCGCGGACGCGCAGGCCCGCCGCGACGCTGACGACAAGGTGCGTGAAGTCGTTGAAGGCATTCTCGTCGATGTCGAGAAACGCGGCGATGAAGCGGTGCGAGAACTGTCGATCAAATTCGACAACTATGCGCCGAAGGAGTTCTTTCTCTCGAAGAAGGACATCGACGCGGCCTATGCGAAGCTGCGCCCGCGCGACATTGACGACATCGCCTTCGCGCAGGCGCAGGTGCGCGGCTTCGCCGAAAAGCAGAAAGCCTGTTTGCAAGATCTCGAAGTCGAGACCATGCCGGGCGTCATCCTGGGTCACAAGAATATCCCCGTGAACGCCGTCGGTTGCTATGTGCCCGGCGGGCGTTATCCGATGATCGCCTCTGCCCATATGAGCGTCGTCACGGCGAAGGTTGCAGGCGTGAAGCGCATCATCTCTTCTGCGCCGCCTCACCTTGGCGCGCCCCATCCCGCCATCGTGGCCGCCATGCACATGGGCGGCGCCGATGAGATTCTCGTGCTGGGCGGCGTTCAAGCGGTGGCGGCCATGGCGGTCGGCACGCAGACCATCAAGCCCGTCGACATGCTGGTCGGCCCCGGCAACGCCTATGTGGCGGAGGCCAAGCGCCAGCTTTATGGCCGCGTCGGCATTGATCTGTTCGCCGGCCCGACCGAAACGCTCGTCATCGCGGACGAGACGGTGGACGCGGAGATGTGCGCGACCGATCTGCTGGGCCAGGCCGAACATGGCCCCACCTCTCCGGCTGTGCTGATCACCAATTCCGAGAAGCTCGCGCGTGAGACCATGGCCGAAGTTGAGCGCCTGCTCGGCATTCTGCCAACCGGCGAGATCGCGCGTCAGGCATGGCAGGACTATGGCGAGGTCATCGTCTGCGACAGCTATGAAGAGATGCTGAAGGAAGCTGACTTCGTCTGTTCGGAACATGTGCAGGTCATGACGGATCGCGACGACTGGTTCCTGCAGAACCTGACGAATTACGGCGGGCTCTTCCTCGGCCCGCGCACCAATGTCGCTTACGGCGACAAGGTCATCGGCACCAACCACACGCTGCCGACGAAGAAGGCCGGGCGCTACACGGGCGGTCTATGGGTCGGCAAGTTCATCAAGACCTGCACTTATCAGAAGGTGCTCACCGATGAAGCCTCCGCGCTCGTCGGCGAATATTGCTCGCGCCTGTGCATGCTCGAAGGCTTCGTTGGTCATGCGGAACAGGCCAATGTGCGCGTGCGTCGTTATGGCGGGCGCAATGTGCCCTACGGCGAGGCGGCGGAATGAATCTGCCGCGCACGCCTTCTTTCCGGCTCGACGGGCGCAAGGCGCTCGTCACCGGCGCGGGGCGCGGCATCGGCCTTGCCGCCGCAGCCGCCCTTGCCGAGGCGGGCGCCCATGTGACGCTGGCCGCGCGCACCGTGAGCGAAATCGAGGCTGCGGCGGAGGCCATCTGCGCAGCAGGCGGCTCTGCGGATGCGCTGCTCCTCGACGTTCTCGACACAGCCGCGCTCGACGCGACGATCGATGCGGCTGGGCCTTTTCATGTGCTCGTCAACAACGCTGGCACGAACCGGCCAAAGCCCATCACAGAGATCACGACTGAAGATTTCGACGCCGTCGTCGATCTCAACTTCCGCGCAGCCTATTTCGTGGACCGCGCCGTGGTGCGCGGCATGATCAAGGCGGGGATCAAGGGCTCCATCATCCATATCTCCTCGCAGATGGGCCCTGTCGGCGGTCCCAACCGCACGGTCTATTGTGGCTCGAAACACGCCATCGAAGGGCTGACCAAGGCGCTTGCAGTCGAGGTCGGCGCCCATGGCGTGCGCGTCAACAGCATTTGCCCGACCTTCATCGTCACAGAGATGACGCGCCCCTTCTTCGAAGATGCGGCGTTTCGCAACAGCGTTCTTTCGAAGATCAAACTTGGGCGCCTCGGCGAGATCGAGGACATCATGGGGCCGGTCGTGTTTCTCGCTTCCGACGCATCGAGCCTCGTGACGGGCGCATCGTTGCTCGTTGATGGCGGCTGGACGGCGGAGTGACATGTCTCGCGGCGTGATCACCTCGGCGGATGTGGCGCTAAGGGCGGGCGTGTCTCGCTCGGCGGTGTCGCGTTGCTTCACGCCGGGCGCCAGCGTTTCGAGCAAGACGCGCGGACGGGTGATGGAGGCTGCGCAGGCATTGGGCTATCGCCCTAACGCCATCGCGCGTTCGCTCAACAAGGGCCGTTCGCGCATGATCGCGGTCGTGCTCGGCTATATGGACAATCCCTTTTATCCCGCCATGCTGGAGCGGCTCGCAGCAAGACTGCAGGCCTGCGGCTACCGGCTGCTGCTTTTCACCGCGAAGCCTGACGGCTCCTGTGATGAGCTCTTCTCGGAAATTCTTGTCTATCAGGTCGACGGCATCATCCTCGGCTCGATCCTGCTGACCTCTGCTCTGGCGCAACGATGCCGCGCCGCGCGCATTCCATTGGTTCTCGTCAATCGTACCACCGATGATCGCGTCGTATCGAGCGTCACGGCTGACAATCGCAACGGCGCTCGGGCGGTGGCGGATTTTCTTCTGGCAGGTGGGCATAAACGCTTCGCCTATGTGGCGGGTCTCGCCTCCTCCTCTACCAACCATGATCGCGAAACCGCCTTCCGCAAGCGCCTTACGGAGGCGGGAGTCAGCGCATTCATCCGCGAGGAAGGCGCCTATACACGGGAAGGCGCGCAGGATGCGGCGCGCCGGCTGCTTCAGCGCCCACGCCCGCCTGACGCGATCTTCTGCGCAAACGACCATATGGCGCTGGCGGTGATGGATGTGGCGCGTTTTGAACTCGGGCTTCGCGTGCCTGAAGATGTCTCCATCGTCGGTTATGATGATGTGGCCTCCGCAGCATGGCCGAGCTATCGCCTGACCACGGTCGAACAGCCTGTCGACGTCATGGCGCAGGCGGCGGTGGATTCGCTCATGGGTCGGATCGAGGGCGGCCAGCGTGGTGGGGAGCAGGTCCGCATTCCCGGCGAACTCGTAGTGCGCGACAGCGCGCGTCGCCCCGCGTCTGGAATAGTCACCGTCGATGGACAGGATTTGTGGCGCCCTCGCGAGCGCATGAAGGCGCGCGCGAAGGCGTGAGCGGAGCCGGGCGCCTTGTGCGCGCCCGGCCGTTTTTCATATCAGCATGCGTTGGCGGGAACCGCGTCGAACTTGTTCCACGCGCCGCCCTTGAGCTCTATGATATAGCCCGGCAGTTCAGCGTCGTGGGTGCTCTTGAAGCAGATGTTCGTGCCGAGAACGCCGTTGAAGCGGATGCCATCAATGGCGTTCACCAGCGCCTCACGCTCAGTCGCGAGCTTCGCCGGGTCGCCAGTGGCGCCGGTCTTCTCGAGCAGCTGCTTGACGAGGAACACGGTGTCATAGGCCTGGGCGTCGGCATGGTGGGCGCCGAGGCGGTGGATGCCGCGCGCCTTGGTGGTTTCGATGAGCTTGTCGTCGAAGGCCTTGGCTTCGGGCGACTGGTTCTTCCAGAAGCCGGCCACGAACATCGTGCCGTCGCCATCCGCGCCCATCAGCTCGCCGATATTGGGATCGGCGAAGATCTGCGAGCCGATGATGCGGCCCTTGTAGCCCTGACGGCGCAGCTCCTTCACCACCTTGGAGGCGGAATCCGGCAGCGCTGCGAGCGCCACAAGATCAGGATTGCTCTGCACGATCTTGGCGGCCTGCGCCGACATGTCAAAGCTCTTGTACTGCACTGCGATCGGCGCGCCATGCTTGACGCCAGCGGCGTCGAGCAGTTCGGGATAGAGCTTGGTGCCTGCGCTGTTGGAGACGACCTCGTCAGAGATGTAGATGATCTCGGCTGTGTCGGACTTCACGCCATTGGTCTTGAGCGACTTTATCAGGCGGCCGAATTGGGTCGCTTCGTCAGCCGTCAGGCGCCAGCCGTAGCGGCGACCTTCGGTGACGCCGGGCGCGGAAGCCGATGTCGGCATCATCAGGGTCTTCATGCGTTCGGCGTCGTTGAGCGCGACGGCGGATTCACCCGACGAGAAGGGGCCTATGACCGCGAGCACATTGTCGTCCTGAATGAGCTTACGCGCGCCGACCGAGGCCTGCTTGGCGTCCGAGCCCGTATCAAAGCGAATGATCTCGATCTTCTTGCCGTTCACGCCGCCGGCTGCGTTGATCTTCTCGACGGCGATGTCGACCGCCGCGATGCTCGGCTCGCCCGGACCCTTGAGAACGCCAGCGCCGACCACGATATTGCCGAGCTTGATGGTCCCTTCAGCCAGCGCGGGCGCCAGGGACAAAGCGATCATGGAAACCGCGACTATTGGAAGCCTGATATTTTTCATTGCGTACTCTCCCCTCACCAGAATATTCGCCGCGCCCCACCATCGGGACGCGGAATTCGTCGATTGGCGTCAGCCGCCGAGATAAGCCTCAGTCAGCGCCGCATCGCCGCCAAGCTTGTTCGCGTCGCCTTCAAGCACGACGGAACCAAGTTCGAGAACATAGCCACGGCTCGCGACTTCAAGCGCCATATGCGTGTTCTGCTCCACGAGCAAAATGCCAAGGCCCTCGCGGTTCAATTCCTTGATGAGATCGAACAGGCGTCCGACAAAGAGCGGTGAGAGGCCGAGCGAAGGTTCGTCGAGCATGATGAGGCTGGGGCGCCCCACGAGCGCGCGGCCGATGGCGAGCATCTGTTGTTCACCGCCCGACAGCACGCTGGCCTTCATGTGGCGGCGCTCGCCGAGGTTTGGAAAGCGATCATAGATGGCGTCGACATCGCGCGCGATGTTCGCATCATCGCGCAGATAGGCGCCCATGAGCAGGTTGTCGTGAACAGTCATGCTCACGAAGATCTGGCGTCCCTCCGGGACCAGCATCATGCCGCTTTCCACCCGGCGCGATGAATTGGCGTAGGTCACGTCAGCGCCCTTGAAGAGAATGCGCCCGCCAGCTGGCCGCACCACGCCTTGCAGGCCGCGCAGCAGCGAGGTCTTGCCCGCGCCATTGGCGCCGAGCACGGTGACGATCTCGCCCGGCTCCACGCGCAGGCTCACCTCCCGCACGGCCCGGTTGCGGCCATAGATGACGCTGAGATCGGTGACTTCGAGCAGCGACATCAGACGCTCCCTGCGGCGGCGAGCGCAGCATGGCGCGGGCCAAGGTAGGCTTCGAGCACCAGCGGATCGTCTTGAACGGACTGCGTCGAGCCTTCATAGATCTTGCGGCCGAAATTAAGCACGACGGCGCGTTCGCAAAGACTGCGCACGAAGCTCATGTCGTGTTCGACGACGAGAAGCGTGACGCCTCGGCGCGAGACCCCCATGAGGAATTCTCGCAGGCTTGAAGTCTCGGTAGGGTTGAGGCCTGCAGCGGGTTCATCGAGCAGGAGGAGCTTTGGCCGCGAGGCGAGCGCGCGAACAACCTCGATCTTCTTGCGAATGCCATAGGGCAGCGTGGCGACGATTTCGCCGGGCCATGTGTCGAGCCCGAGTTCATGCAGCAGGACTTCCGCCTCGCGGCGCCATGCGGAGCGTCCCAGTGGCAGCAGAAAGTCGCCCCAGCTTGCGACGCGCGCCTGCTGACCCAGCATCACATTCTCGACGACCGACAGATGCGGCATGAGGCGGATGTTCTGGAAGGTGCGGGCCATGCCAAGCTTGATGCGGTCCTTCGAGGGCACACGCGAAATGTCGCGCCCGCCTAGGCGGATCATGCCACCGCTCGGCTCGTAGACGCCCGACAACAGGTTGAACACGGTCGTCTTGCCCGCGCCATTGGGCCCAATGAGCGCAAGGCGTTCACCCTCCCCAAGGTTGAAGCTAACATCTGAGACGACCGAAAGGCCGCCGAAATTTTTTGTCAGCCCTTCGACTTGGAGAAGCGCGCTCATGCCGGGAAATCCCGCGTCTTGATCGGCTCGTGGCGACCGCTGCGAAGGCGCTCGATCATCGCGCTGGTTACAAGCCCTTCGGGCCGCAGCGCCATCATTATGATGGTGCAGAGGCCCAGAATGACGAAGCGCCAGCTGTCATCGGGCGGCGTCGCTGGCACGATGGGGCCGAAGACCTGAATGATGGCTTTCTTGATGAGCGGAAGCACCGGGCGAATGGCCTCGGGCAGAATGGTGAAAAAAATCGCGCCGACGATTGGCCCCCACGGCGTCTGAGTGCCGCCGAGCAGCACATAGAGCAGGACATAGATCGACACCATGGCGCCGAAGGTCTGGATCTCGACATAGTTGAAAGCGTGGGCGTAGAGCGCACCCGCGAAGCCCGCCAGCGCCGCGCCAAGCGCAAAGGCTGCAACCTTCACGCCGCGCACATTGACGCCCATGAGGTCCGTGACCACATCGTCGTCATGGCAGGCGCGCATGTTCAGGCCAAAGCGCGTCGACATGAGGTAGAAGACGCCGATGGCGACCACCGCCGCCGCTATGACCGGCACATACCAATCGATGAAGTTTGGTACGCTGAGGCCAGTCGGCCCTCCGAGTTTTTCTGAATTAAGCACGATGCCTGAGACGACCTCCGCGAAGGCGAAAGTCGCGAGCACGAGATAGACTCCTTTCGTTCGCAGCATCGGATAGGCCATGAGCCAGCCAAGCAAGCCCGCGATCAAAGTGCCGCTCGCGACTGTGAGAACCGTTCCCAAGCCGAATTGAGTCGCGATAAAGGCCGCTGCATAGGCTCCCGTCGCTTGAAAGCCCGCGCCGCCAAGATTGAGCTGCCCGGAGGCGACGGGCAGGAAAATGCCGTAGGCGAAGATGATGTTGATCGCCAGAATGGTGAGGATGCCGGCCCAGTATCCGCTCATGTCAAAGCTTCCCCTTGCCGATGGAATTGTGGCCAAAGAGGCCCTGCGGGCGGATCACCAGCACGAGGATCAGCAATCCCCAGACGACCATCTGCACCGTATCGGCGCCGAAGAAATGGATGGTCATCATCTCCGCAAGGCCAATGATGACGCCGCC
>CANGOK010000133.1 GCA_947455285.1 Beijerinckiaceae bacterium
ACACCACGCAGGATCTCGTCGAGGACATCGAACGCCTGCGCGACATGCTGGGCGTGCGGCAGTGGGGACTGGTGCTGGGCGGATCGTGGGGAGCGACGCTCGCCCTGCGTTACACGCAACTGCATCGCGAGAAGGTCGCGGCGCTGGTGCTGCGCGGCGTGTTCAGCGGGCGCAAGAGCGAGGTGGACTGGCTCTACCGCTTCGGCGCCTCGCAACTGTTTCCAGAGGGCTGGCGGCTGTTTCAGGCGGCGGTGACGCCTGAGCGCCGCGCCGATCTGCTTGGCGCCTATCATGTGCTTCTGACGAATGGCGATCCGGCGGACCGTATCGCTGCGGCTAGAGCCTGGTGCGCCTGGGAAGGCTCGCTGCTGACCCTTGCGCCACGCCGAGGCGGCGGTTCATCAAGCGATGATCATGTGATGGCGCTGGCCCAAATCGAGACCCATTACTTCGTCAACGACTGCTTCATCCCCGAAGGCGAAATCCTGCGACAGGCGAGCGCGCTCGAGGGTCTGCCCGGCGTGATCGTTCAAGGCCGCTATGATGTGGTGACGCCGCCCACCACCGCTTTCGATCTCCACCGCGCCTGGCGTGGGTCGAAACTGGAAATCGTCGACGACGCCGGCCACGCGACCATGGAGCCGGGCACGTTGCGCAAGCTTATTGAGGCGACGGACAGGTTCGCGGTGGATTAAGCCACCCTGGGCGCAAGACGCGTGACCACCATATCCGCCGAGCGCAGACGCGCCTGCGCAAGGTCATAGGCGGCCTGAAGAGCGAGCCAACTCTCGGCCTCACCGCCAATGCCCTTTTCGAGCCGCAGCGCCATATCAGGCGTAACGCCGCTCTTGCCATTGAGTACATTGTAAAGCTGCTGGCGCGTGATCCCGAGCCCTGCGGCGGCGCTGGCGACCGACAGACCAAGTTCATCGAGATCATCCCGCAGGCCGAGGCCGGGATGAGGCGGATTTTTCATGGCCATGGGACCACTCAGCAGCGGAGTAACCCCGATTTATTGCCGCAACTAGCCCAAAAAAGCAAAGCTCAAGCCTACTTCCCCACGATCTGGTCCCGCTCCCGCAACTGCGGGAACATCACGGACCAGAGGCTGGCGAAGCCGAGGGTCGCCACGCCGCCGAAGATGATGGCGGGCACGGTTCCCCACCACCAGGCAGTCACGCCGGATTCAAATTCGCCAAGGTCGGACGAGCCGCTGACGAAGATCGAATTCACCGCCGCCACGCGCCCGCGCATCTCGTCGGGCGTTTCGGACTGGACCATGGTGTGACGGATGACGACGCTGATCTGGTCTGCGGCGCCGCTCGAGGCCAACATGAGCATCGATAGGACCAGGCTGGTCGACAGGCCAAAGCCCACGATGGAGAGGCCGTAGACCGCGACTGCGATCAGCATGGTCTTGCCTGCCTTGCCACGGATCGGCGCATGGGCGAGCCAGGCCCCCATGGCGATGGCGCCAAGCGCGGGAGCAGAACGCAGGAGGCCAAGGCCCCATGCGTCGACCTGCAGAATGTCTTTCGCCACGACCGGCAGCAGCGCAGTGGCGCCCCCGAACAGCACCGCGACGAGGTCGAGCGAAATGGCGCCGAGTATGACCTGCCGCGAGCGGATGAACTTCAGGCCCGCGCTCAGGGTCTCCCATGTGATTGGGCCACGCCCGCCCTTGGAGCGGTCGGAAGTCACAGACACCATGGCGACACACAGGCTCGCCGAGCCGAAGAAAACGCAGGCGACAATAAATGGCGCGGTCGGGCTGACCAGATAAAGCAAGCCACCGATCGCGGGGCCGATGATGCGTGCGGTGGACCAGGCGGAGGAATACCAGGTCACCGCATTGGTGAAATGCTCCTTGGAGACCACATTGGCGGTGAGCGCCTGCGCCGCAGGATTGGCGAAGGCCCGGCCTGATCCAACGGCGACGATGCAGGCGTAGATCAACCGCACATCCGAAGAGCCGGAGGCGACGAGGGCCAGAAGGCCAAGGGCGCCCATAGTGCAGACGGCGAAGGACCCCGCCACGATCGTACGGCGGTTGTAGATGTCGGCCGCATGGCCCGCGAAGAGCGCTAGAACGGCGGCCGGCAAAAAGGACGCGAGGCCCGAGATGCCCAGTAGGAGCGCGCTGTTCGTCACTGCATAGACATACCAGCCGACCGCCACGGTCTGCATGGAAAGCGCGATGCCGAACACAAGGCGCGCTGTGCAATGGAAACGGAAATTGCGGTGGGTGAAGGCGGCGAAACCTGAATTTTCTTTTCCACCTGTCACAATCACACTCCCCAAGGGCTCAAAAGAAAAGGGGCGGATGACCCGCCCCTTCGTAAACTTCTAACCGATCACCGCGACGACTTCCACGGCACGATGATACGCTCGAGTTCGTTGAGGATGAGCGTGAAGATAAGACCCAGCACCGCGATGCTGATGAGACCCACATACATGGTCTCGACCGAGAGAATCTCCCACGCGTTCCAAATCATGTAGCCAAGGCCGCTCTTCGCGCCGACCATCTCGGCGATGGCGATCAGCACGAGGCCGAGGCCCACGCCAAGCTTGATGCCGGTCATGATCAGCGGCATGGCGCCAGGCAACGCCACCGTGCGGAACACCTGCCAGCGGCTCGCGCCGAAGTTGCGGCCGACGTCGAAATAGATCTTGTTGATCTCAAGCACGCCAGCCATGGCGTTGATGAGGATCGGGTAAAACACACCCGTCGCCACCATGACGATCTTGGAGGCTTCGCCAAGACCAAAGATCAGCAGGATGAGCGGCAGGATGGCGCTCTTGGGGATCGGATAGGTCGCCATGATGACCGGCTCCACGATCACCCGCAGCGTCCGGTACATGCCCATGGCGACGCCGAGGATCAACGCGGGAAAGCCGCCGAACAGAATGCCCCACCACAGGCGCTGCAAGCTGGCCCAAACGTGCTTTTCAAGCTGGCCGTTCTGGATCAGGTTGTACATGACCTGAAAGACTTTGGACGGCGCCGGGAAGAAGCGCACGTCGATCCAGCCAGCGCGGGCGCAAAATTCCCACACGAGCAACAGCGCGACCGGCGACACGATGTTCATCGCGCGCTCGACGGATTCGCGGCTCCAAGCGCGGCGACGCGGCGCGAAGCTGCGGGTCTTCAGATTGGCGTCCTGGGCGGCGTTGGTCATGAGGCCCTCCCTTCGTCCTGAGCGCGGGCGCGCTGCACTTCTTCGCGCAGGTGGCCCCAGATGTTGTAAACGAGTTCGCCATATTCGGGACGCGCACGCAGTTCGAGCACGCGGCGCGGACGCTCGAATGGCACGTCGACCAGAACCTTGCTGCGGCCCGGATGAGCGGTCATGATCATGATGCGATCGCCAAGCGTCACGGCTTCGTCGACCGAATGGGTGATGAACATCACGGTCTTGCGGGTCTCTTCCCAGATGCGCAGCAGCTCTTCCTGAAGCAGCAGCTTGTTCTGCTCGTCGAGCGCCGAGAAGGGCTCGTCCATCAGCAGGATGTCGGGATCATTGGCGAAGGCGCGGGCGATGGAGACGCGCTGGCGCATGCCGCCGGAAAGCTGATGGGGATAGTAGTCGTGAAAGCGCGACAGACCCGTGCGCGAGAGATAATGCCCCACGACGTTCTTGATCTCGCTCTTGGGCAGGCCGCGCATGGTCAGGCCATAAGCCGCGTTCTCCCAGACGGTCATCCAGGGAAACAGGGAGTCGCCCTGGAACACCATGGAGTTACCAGGACGATTGGCGGCCGGCGAGGCGATTTCCAGCGAGCCAGAAGAATGTTCTTCGAGACCCGCGAGAATGCGAAGCAAGGTGGTCTTGCCGCAGCCCGAAGGGCCGACGATCATGAAGAAGCAACCGACGGGGATTTCGAGATTGATGTCGTCCAATGCGGTGAAGGCGCCAGACTTGGTGTGGAACACCTTCGACAATCCACGAATCCGGATCTTGGTGTCCTGATTCGCCGCAGCCGCGCCATCCGTCAACGTGGTCGTGGTCATGAAGTGCTACCTTGCTTCGCCAGACCGACGGCCGGCGCGAATGAAACGCTGTTGAACCGCGCAAGCAAAAGCGAAAACGCCCTTGCAGGCTGCTTGGCGCCAAAGGCGGACCTTGCTAGCGGCACGTTTTACTCCCTGTCACCACCAACGTCGCCGTGAATGCGAAACTGCATAAGCGTGGCGTGGCGCTGCCAATTTTTCTAGCGAATCTTGCTCTGCGATCGCCTCAAAATGAGATGCGCAAAGCCAGTTTCGCGGAGGTTGAGAGGTAGCGAGAAAGGCCACATGCGTCAACGGCTATCTGACCGCTAGGCCTGCGCGAAACCGCGTCCCACAGCTCTTTCCTGCCCACTTAAAGATCAAGCCTGCGTGAACGCTTCAGGCCTCGGCGCTGAATTCGGTGGGGTCATAATTGCGATGCGTGGAGCAGAATTCGCAGGTGACGCCGATACGGCCGTCATCGCCGATCATGTCCCGCCGCTCCTGCGGGGTGAACTGGCGCAACATTTCGCGGATGCGCTGATCCGAGCAGCGGCAGATCTCCCTGATGAGGCGCGGCTCAAACACCTTCACGCCCCGCTCATGAAAAAGACGGTAAAGCAAACGCTCACTCGACAGCAGGGGATCGACGAGTTCGTGATCTTCGACCGTCGCCGCGAGCGACTTGGCCTCGGTCCAGGCGTCGTCCTCGGGCGTCTCATCGACGGGCGTCCCTTCAGGCGCATCGCCCGGCGGCAGATCGGGCTGGCGACGGCTTGGCGAGGCCTCGGGCAGAAACTGCGCCATCAGGCCCCCCGCCCGCCAACTAGAGCCAGCACCCGTAATGCTTTCAGCGACGGCAAGGCGCACGAGCGTGGGAATCTGCTCCGACTGACGGAAATATTCGTGGGCCGCCTCTTCCAGTCCCTGCCCCGTGAGCGCGACGACGCCCTGATAACGAGACAGATCTCCGCCCTGTTCGATGGTGAAAGCGAGATGGCCGGAGCCCAAGAGCGCAGCGGGGCTCGCTTCGCCCTGGGCCTGTGCCTGCGCCAGATTCTCCGCATCGAAACGAGCGAAGGCGCGCAGGCGATCGGGCGCGTCGAAATCCACAACCAGCATATCGACAGGGCCATTGCTGCGGGTCTGAAGCTGGAAACGACCTTCCATCTTGAGCGCGGAGCCTAGCAGCACCGTGAGCGCCGCCGCCTCGCCGAGAAGCCGAGCGACAGGCGCCGGATAGCCATGACGTGATAGGATGGCGTCGATCGACGGGCCGAGCCGCACCACACGGCCACGCACATCAAGCGGCTCCACCGCGAAGGGCAGCGCCACATCGTCCAGACCGGAATCGGAAACCGGACGCGAGTTTTGAGCCATCATGCCGGCAATGCTCCCATGCACCAGGCGATGACGCCCTTCTGCGCGTGCAAGCGATTTTCGGCCTCGTCGAAAACGACCGACTGCGGCCCATCCATGACCTCGTCAGTCACCTCCTCGCCGCGATGGGCGGGCAGGCAATGCATGAAGATAGCGCCCTTGGCGGCCGCGCCCATGAGCTTGGCGTTGACCTGATAGGGCGACAGAAGCTTCTGACGACGACGCGCCTCATCCTCGTCGCCCATGGAGACCCAGCAATCCGTAATGATGGCGTCGGCGCCATCCACCGCTGCGAAGGGATCGGTGGTGAGCTCGACACGCGCGCCATTGGTCCGCGCCCAATCCATCAGCGCCTGTGGAGGCGCGAGTTCAGTTGGCGTCGCCACGCGGATCGAGAAGTCGAACCGCTGCGCCGCATGGACCCAGCTTGCGAGCACATTGTTGGCGTCGCCGGTCCAGGCGACGGTGCGACCCTTAATGGGGCCGCAATGCTCTTCGAAAGTCATCACATCCGCCATGATCTGACAGGGGTGTGAGCGCTTCGTCAGCCCATTGATGACCGGAATGCTGGCATGGGTGGCGAGTTCCGTGAGGTCGTCATGATCGAGAATGCGGATCATGATCGCGTCCACGAAGCGCGACAGGACGCGCGCAGTGTCGGCGATAGTTTCGCCGCGGCCAAGCTGCATTTCGGCGCCAGTGAGCATGATCGTCTCGCCGCCAAGCTCGCGCATCCCGACATCGAAGGAGACGCGGGTTCGAGTCGAGGGCTTGTCGAAGATCAGCGCCATGACCTTGCCTTCGAGCGGGCGATGTTCGGCGCGCTGGCCCTTGCGGCGACGCGACTTGATGAGCGCCGCGGCGTCCAGGATTTTGCGCAGTTCAGCGGCCGAAATGTCCGACAGGTCCAGAAAATGTTTCACCGGGCTCTTCATGATGCGGATCCATTCCCCTTCGCGGCCAGATCGGCCTCGATCTGCTGGCAGGCGCGGCCGAGCCGGTCGATCGCCTCCGCAAATTCTTCATCCCCCGCGATGAGCGGCGGCAGCAGGCGGACCACATTGTCTCCTGCGGGAATGACAAGCATGCGCTGGGCCCGCGCGGCGACGGCGAATTCAGCGTTGGACGTGTGGGTGCGAAGGCCGAGCATCATGCCCTCGCCACGAATTTCGGCGATGACCTTGGGATGGGTGTCCTGCAAGGCCGCAAGGCGCTGCTTCAGGAAAGTCCCCTTGTGGGCGACCTCTTCAAGGAAGCCCGGCGCCAGGATCACATCGAGCACCGCGTTGCCGCAGGCCATGGCGAGCGGATTGCCGCCATAGGTCGTGCCGTGCGTGCCGGCCACCATGCCGCGACCCGCTTCCTTCGTCGTCATGAAGGCGCCCAGCGGAAAGCCGCCGCCGATGCCCTTGGCGGTGGCGAGAATGTCAGGCGTCACGCCCATGAGTTCATGCGCGAAGAGCTTGCCCGTGCGGCCCATGCCGCTCTGCACTTCGTCGAGCACCAGCAGAATGCCGTGTTCATCACAGAGGGCGCGTAGGGCTTTCAAAAACGCCGCAGGAGGAACGCGAATGCCGCCCTCGCCCTGAATGGGCTCAACCAGCACGCCAGCAGTGTGTGGCCCGATCAAAGCCTTGACCGCTTCGATGTCGCCGAACGGCGCCTGATCGAAACCATCGGCCTTGGGGCCGAAGCCCTCAATATATTTCGGGTTGCCGCCAGCCGCGATGGTGGCGAGCGTGCGGCCGTGGAAGGCGCCCTCGAAAGTGATGAGCCGGAACCGCTCAGGATGGCCGCCAGCCGCATGATATTTGCGCGCAGTCTTGATCGCGCCTTCGAGCGACTCGGCGCCGGAATTGGTGAAGAAGACATAGTCGGCGAAGCTGGCGTCGACGATGCGCTGCGCAAGCCGCTCGGCCTCGGGAATGCGGAACAGGTTCGACACATGCCAGAGCTTGCGGCCCTGATCTATCAGCGCATTCACAAGATGCGGATGACCATGGCCCAGACAGCAGACCGCGATGCCGGCGCCGAAATCGAGATAGCGAGAGCCATCGGTGGCCTCGAGCCAGCAGCCCTCGCCTCGGACGAATGACACATCCGCACGCGCATAGGTGGGCAGGATCGCCGAAGACTGCTGTGTGGCGGAGGACATCTGGTCAGCCATGGGACTCTCGCTGGACGGCCTGAAAACCAAACGCCGCCCTCGTGGGCGGCGCTGCATGCTTTATTCTGTTATATTGTAAGGAATCGCATGCTCAGGGTCAAATAGACGTCAGGATCAAGGTGGCGCGCGCCTCAAGGGGCTTCGTTCACGGTTTGACTCCGCAAATGACCGGTTCGACGAAAAGCGGCTGGGGAAAACGAAATCCAGAGGCCCGGGACGCTTGGACCTGAATCAACGCCTAGTGTAGCGTCCCCTTCGTCGAATACGAGATATCGTGTTGCCGACCATCAGAAAGTGCGTAGCGTGAGCAGGCTGGCGGAGCTAACCGCCGCCCCCGGCGCTATGGAATTTTGTGGTCTGCGACATTGGTTCAAGAATGGATGGAGGACGCAATGTCCTGGACTGATGAGCGCGTCGAACAGTTGCGAAAGCTTTGGCTCGACGGGAAGAGCGCGAGTCAGATCGCTGCGGAACTGGCCAATGGCATCACGCGCAACGCAGTGATCGGCAAGGTTCATCGCCTTGGCCTCTCCGGCCGCGTGAAGAGCCCCGGTCAGCCAGCGCCTCGGCCTCGTCCCGCTCGCCCGCAATCCTCGTCTCACGGCGGCGGCTCGGGAATGGGCGCCAGTCATGGCGGAACGGCCCAGCGCGCCCAGACGGCTTCGCGCTCCGCTATGCCAATGACCCGTGGCGCAACCGCACTTGCCTTCTCGCCCCGCGCCGAGGCTGAGCCTGTTCTTCGCCCTGTCGAGGAAGTCGTGATCCCCATGTCCGAGCGGGTCACGATCATGGAGCTCAAGGAATCCATGTGCCGCTGGCCGCTCGGCGATCCGGCGACCCCGGAGTTCCGCTATTGCGGCAGCAAGTCGCCGGTGGGCGACACCTATTGCGCCCATCATGCGCGCATCGCCTATCAGCCAACGCAGGATCGTCGCCGGGAGCGCGAGCGCCGCGCCCAGCAGTTGAGCCGTCTGTCCTGATTGGAAGGCTCTAGATTAAAGCCCGGCCGCGATGAGCGAGCCGGGCTTTTTCATGCCTAGTCGAGACCGCCCCCCTCGCGCCGCCCGTCTTCCTCGCTCCTGCGGGCCATCGCCTCCCGCAGCGACTTCCAGCGACGCATGCCTTCGTGGGCGCCGAGCAGCGCCAGCGCCAGAATGAAGGGGCCGATGTAGTAGATCATGCGGAACAGCAGCAGCGAAGCCAGCAATCCCTCCTGCGAGGGCGCGGGAACCGCATGCAGCATGGTCATTTCAAATGTGCCTATGCCTCCCGGCGTATTCGATGCGATGCCGATCAGGCAGGCGAAGACATAGGTGGCGGCGAAGGTCACGGGATCGGCGCCATGGCCGTGCGGCAGGAGCACATAAAGGCAGGTGGCCGCGCAGCACAGTTCAGAGACGCC
>CANGOK010000134.1 GCA_947455285.1 Beijerinckiaceae bacterium
CCGCGTCTGTCGGAGATCAGCGGCGTGGGGCGCGTGTCGATTCAGGGCGGCGTACGTCCCGCCGTGCGCATTCAGGCTGATCTTGCGCGGCTCGCATCTTATCGCCTTGGCCTTGAGGATCTGCGTCTCGCCATCGTCGGCGCCAATGTGGCCGGCGCCAAGGGCGCGCTTGATGGCGCCCAGCAATCCTACACGATCGCGAGCAACGACCAGATCGGCGGCGCCGAGGCCTATCGCGGCATCGTCGTGGCATGGCGCAACAATGCGCCTGTCATGCTGCGAGATGTGGCGGAGGTGGTGGATGGGCTCGAAAACACGCGCGTCGGCGGTTGGTACAATGGGCGCACGGCGATTGTGCTTGATGTGCAGAAACAACCCGGGGCGAACATCATCGACGCCGTTGATCGCCTGAAGCGTGAATTGCCCCGCCTGACACGCTCGCTTCCTGCCGGCGCCGAGCTTGTCGTGGTGCACGACCGCACGCAAACCATTCGCGCCTCCATCGCTGATGTGCAGTTTACGCTGGCGCTAGCGATTGGTCTTGTGGTGCTTGTGGTGCTGCTTTTCCTGCGCACCCTGCGCGCCACGATCATCGCGGGCGTGACCTTGCCGCTGTCCATCTTCGCCAGCTTCGCCGCCATGTGGCTTGCCGGCTTCAGCCTAGACAATCTCTCGCTCATGGCGCTCACCATCGGCACGGGCTTTGTGGTCGATGACGCCATCGTCATGATCGAGAACATCGTGCGCAATCTCGAGAGTGGAAAATCTCCCCTGCAAGCCGCGCTCGATGGGGCGCGGGAAATCGGCTTCACCGTCATCTCGCTCACCGCTTCGCTGGTGGCGGTGTTCATTCCTTTGCTTTTCATGACGGGCGTGGTTGGACGCATGTTTCGCGAGTTCGCGATCACGCTGACCCTTGCAGTCGTGGTCTCCGCAGTCATTTCGCTCACGCTTACGCCGATGATGTGCGGGCGCCTTTTGCGCGCCATTCCTGCTGACGCCAAGCCGCCGCGCCTGCTGCGTATGGCGGAATGGCCCTTCGCTGCCATGGCGCGTCTCTATGACGCCACGCTCGGCTGGGCCGTGGCGCGGCAGGGGCTGATGATGCTCGTCACGCTGGGCACTCTGGCGCTCACCGTCTGGCTTTATATCGTCATCCCCAAGGGCTTCCTGCCGGTGCAGGATACCGGCCTCGTCACTGTGAATGTGGAAGCTGCGCCCGACGTCTCCTTCCGCGAGATCTCGCGTTTGCAGGAAGAGGTCGCCGCCATCATGAGCCGCGATCCTGAGGTCACGGGCGTCGTTGGCGTTGTTGGCGTCGGGCCTTTGAACGTCACGCAGAACACCGCGCGCCTCACCGTGGTCCTGAAGCCGCGTGACGAGCGCCGCGTGGACGCCAGCGCAGTCGCCGAGCGCTTGCGTGCGGCCGCTTCCGTCGTCTCGGGCGTGACCCTATATGCGCAGCCCGCGCAGGACATCCAGATCACAACCCAATCCAGCCGTTCGCAATTTCAATATACGCTCTCGAGCACAGACGCCGCCGAGATCGAATCCTGGGCGAAAAAGCTTGCGCAGGAGCTGCGCGCGTCCGGCGTCGTGCGCAACGTCGCCGCCGAGACCAATGATGGCGGCCCGCGTATCTTCGTTGATGTGGATCGCGAGAAGGCGGGGCGTCTTGGCATTGGGATGCAGGCCATAGACGATACGCTCAACAGCGCCTTTGGCCAGCGACAGGTCTCGACCATCTATGCGCAGTCGAACCAGTATCGCGTGATCCTTGAAGCCGCGCCGCATTATCAGACCGACCCCGCCGCGCTTGCAAAACTATATGTGACGGGCGCCGGCGGCGTGCAGACGCCGCTTGAGACTGTGGCTCGCATCAAGCGCACCACGGCGCCGCTCGCGGTCATGCATCAGGATCAGTTCCCAGCCGCCGTGGTGAGTTTCGATCTTGAGCCTCACGCCTCCCTTGGCGATGCGGTTCAGGCGGTCGCGCGCGCTGAAGCCGACATCGGCATGCCAGCTTCGGTGATCGGAACCTTCCGCGCCGACGCCGCCGAGTTCAAGCGCTCGCTGGCGAACCAGCCCTGGCTGATCCTCGCCGCCATCATCGCGATCTATGTGGTGCTGGGCATGCTCTACGAGAGCTTCGCCCATCCCTTCACCATTCTCACCACGCTGCCGTCGGCGGGAGTCGGCGCGCTGCTCGCTCTTATGCTCACGGGTCAGGATCTATCGATCATCGCGCTGATCGGCATCGTGCTGCTCATGGGCATCGTGAAGAAAAACGCGATCATGATGATTGACTTCGCGCTTGTGGCCGAACGCCAGGGCCTCTCGCCGCAAGAGGCCATCCTGCGCGCTTGCCACCTGCGTTTCCGCCCCATCATGATGACGACGCTCGCCGCGCTCTTTGGCGCGCTGCCCCTCGCTTTCGCCAGCGGCGATGGCGCCGAGTTGCGCATCCCCTTAGGCGTGTCGATCGTTGGCGGCCTGCTGCTCAGCCAGATGCTGACGCTCTATACGACGCCGGTGATCTATCTCGCCGTCGAGCGCCTTCGCGCCCGCATGGGCTGGCGTGGACGCAAGGCCATCGTGGCGCCGCCAGAGGGCGTCCCATGAGAAGCCTCTCCGCCCCTTTCATCCTGCGTCCCGTCGCCACCACGCTGCTGTCATTCGCGCTGCTGCTGCTGGGCTGCCTTGGCTATGCGTTTTTGCCTGTCGCGAATTTGCCGAATGTAGAATTTCCCGTCATTCGCGTCACTGCAAGCAGGCCCGGCGCTGACCCCTCCACCATGGCGGCCAGCGTGGCTGCGCCGCTGGAGCGCGCGCTCGGCTCCATTTCGGGCGTCAATGAAATCACTTCGTGGAGTTCGCTCGGCTCCACCAGCATCACCCTGCAATTCAACCTCGGCCGCAGCATAGATTCCGCCGCGCGCGATGTGCAGGCCGCGTTGAACGCCGCCGTGACGGATCTGCCCGGCGACATGCCGAGCCTGCCGCGTTTCCGCAAGGCCAATCCAAACGCGATGCCGGTGGTTTTGCTGGCGCTCACGTCAGACACGCTTGCGCCTGACGCTATGTTTGATCTAGCGGATTCCATCATCGCGCAACGTCTGTCGCAGGTGGAAGGCGTCGCGGAAGTGCAGGTGAACGGCGCCGAACAACCTGCGCTGCGGGTGCGGCTTGATCCTGCAAAGCTTGCAGCCATGGGGGTTGGGCTAGAGGAGGTGCGCAGCGCCATTGTGGCGGCGAATACGCTGTCTCCGCTCGGCTCCTTCGAAGGGGAATTCGTCAGCCAGACCATCGCCACCAGCGGTCAGCTCACACATCCGCAGGATTATGAGCAGATCATCCTGCGCAGCAAGTCAGGCGCGGTCGTTCGGCTTGGCGATGTCGCGAGCGTTTTGCCCGGCGTCCGCAATACGCGCGCGGCGGGCTGGTACAATGGCAAGCCCGCCGTCATCGTGCAGATCACCAAATTGCCAGACGCCAATGTGATCGACACCGTGGATGGCGTGAAGCGGGCGCTCACCCAATTGAAGGCTCTGGTTCCGCCGGGGCTCGAGTTCAAGATCATGATGGACCGCACGGTGATGATCCGCGCCTCCATCGACGATCTGCAGAAAACGTTGGTGATCTCCATCGCCATGGTGATGCTCGTGGTCTTCGCCTTTTTGCGTCGCGCGGCGCCTGTGGCGGGGGCTGGCGTGGCGGTTCCTTTGTCGCTGGGCGTCGCCTTCGCCAGCATGTGGGCCTGCGGCTATACGCTCGACAATCTCTCGCTCATGGCTGTCGTGATCTCCGTCGGTTTCGTCGTCGATGACGCCATCGTCATGGTGGAGAATATCGACCGCAACATCGCAGGCGGCGTGAGCCCCATGCGCGCGGCTTTAATGGGCGCGCGGCAGATCGGCTTCACGGTCATCTCCATCAGCCTGTCATTGATCGCAGCCTTCATTCCGCTGCTCTTCATGCCGGGGATCATGGGGCGCATGTTCCGCGAATTTTCGCTCACCCTCGCCTTCGCCATTCTCGCTTCGGCGTTCGTTTCGCTCACCGTGACGCCGATGATTTGCGGACGCTTCATGGCCAATAGCGAACGCACATCGGGCTGGTTCGACCGCGCGCTTGATCGCCTGCGTGACGCTTATGGCCGTTCGCTTGAACTCGCCTTTGCGCGGCCTTTCATCGTGCTTGCCGTTTTTGTGCTGACGATTGGCCTGACCGTTCAGATGTATCGCATCGTGCCCAAGGGCATGTTGCCGGAGGATGATCTTGGCCTGCTCTTCGGTTTCACCGAAGGCGGTCCCGATATTTCCTTCCCCGCCATGCAGGAGATTCAGAGCAAGGCCGCAGCCATCATCGCAGCGGACCCCGCTGTGGAATCCACGGCATCCTTCGTGGGCGGCGGATGGTCGGTGAACAGCGGGCGCATGTACGTCGGCTTGAAAGCCCAGCGCGACGATAATTCAAAGAAGGTGATCGCTCGCCTGCGTGAGCAACTGTCGCTGCTTCCTGGCCTGCGCGTCTTCCTCGTCGCCATGCAGGACGTACGCGTTGGCGGGCGTCAGGGCAAATCGAATTTCCAGTTCACGCTCTGGGGCTCCGACGCCGAAGAGCTCGACGCCTGGGGCGTGAAGTCGGTGGAGGCGGCGAAGGCCCTGCCGCAACTCGTCGATGTTTCAAGCGATCGCGAGAAGGAAGGCTTGCAGGCCAAGGTGGTGATCGACCGGGCGGCGGCTGCGCGCATGGGCGTCAACATCGCCGCCATCGACAATGTGCTCTCGGACGCCTTCAGCCAGAGGCAGATCTCGACCATTTATGGCGAACGCAACCAATATAAGGTGGTGCTGGAGGTGGCGCCGTCGCGCCAGCGCGATCCCAACGATTTTTCCGGGCTCTTCGTGCCGGGCGCAGGCGGCGTGCAGGTGCCGCTTGGCTCGCTTGCGCGGGTCGAGCGCGGTTCCGCGCCGCTCTCGATCAACCACACCGGCCAGTTCGCCTCCATAACGATCAATTACGCCGCAGCGCCCGGCGTCGTCGCCGAAGAAGCCAATACGGCCCTGCAGGGCGCCATCGCCGCGCTCCGCCTGCCGCCCGGCGTGCGGGCGGATTTTTCAGGTGACGCGAAAGCCATCGCCGATTCCTCCAATGATGGTCTTTTGCTCATTTTCGCCGCGCTCATCGCCGTCTACATCATCCTTGGCGTTCTCTATGAAAGCCTCATCCACCCCTTGACCATTCTCTCCACGCTTCCCCCTGCGGGTCTAGGCGCTCTGTTCGCCCTTGAGGCGGTGGGCATGGAGCTGACGATGGTCGCCTTCATCGGCATCATCTTGCTCATCGGCATTGTGAAGAAGAACGGCATCATGCTGGTCGATTTCGCCATAGCTGCGCAAAGGGAGAAGGGCCTTGCGCCGCTCGAGGCCGTGCGCGCCGCCTGTCTTGAGCGGTTCCGGCCGATCCTCATGACCACCATGGCTGCGATTTTTGGGGCCGTGCCCATTCTCATCGCCGCCGGCGCAGGGTCGGAGCTGCGCCGTCCGCTCGGCGTCACCATTGTGGGCGGTCTTGTGCTGTCGCAGATCCTCACTCTCTATACGACGCCGGTGATCTATCTGCTGATGAGCCGTTTTTCGCGGGGCAAGGCCCCGGCGACGCTGCAAAAAGCGGCTCTGAGCCTGCCTTTGGACAAGTCCAGATCCCAAGGCGTTGCGTAATTTTCAGGCTGCGCGCTTTGCGCCGCCTGCATTTTCTATCTGTCGCTCTATCCTGCTTTGTGTGCTAGAGCCCCCCAGCCCTTCGCAGTTGCGAAGAACAGCCTTTCCGGTGCCTGATGCGACGTTTCCTCATTTTCACTTTCGTTTTCCTCCTGCTGGCGGGTTTCGCGGGCGGGCTCGGCTACTTCCAGTTCATTGTGAAGCCCGAGATGATCAAGGGCTTCATCGCCAAGGCTCCGCCGCCTGTGGCGGTGGTGGCTGTGGCGGAGGCCAAGCATGAGGATTGGATCGATCGCATCCCCGCAGTCGGCACCTTCCGCGCCGTGCAGGGCATCGAGCTTGCGCCGCAGGTCGGCGGCCTCATCCGCGCATTTCATTTCGATTCCGGGCAGGAAGTCGCCAAGGGCGCGCTTCTGGTCGAGCTCGATGACTCCGTCGAACAGGCAGATCTGAAATCGAACCTCGCCACCCTCAAGAACGCCGACATGGCGCTTGAGCGCCAGCGCCAACTCATCACCGGCGGCTCCACCGCCCGCTCGACGCTCGACGCCGCCGAGGCGGCGCGCGATCAGGCTTCCGCCTCGGTGGAACGCTCGCGCGCCCTCATCGGTCAGAAGGCCCTGACTGCGCCTTTCGCCGGCCGCATTGGTCTGCGCCGCGCCGACATCGGACAATATGTTTCGCCGGGGACGGGCATCGCGAGCCTTCAGCAGCTCGATCCCATTTTCGTCGATTTTCCCGTCCCCGAACAGGCGGTGACGGAGCTCGCCACGGGGCAGACCGTGGAGGTGACGGTCGACGCCTGGCCAGATGAGACCTTCAAGGGCAAGGTCGTGTCTCTCGACGCTCGCGTCAGCGCGGAAACGCGTAACCTTGTGGTCCGCGCCGAAGTGAAGAACGAGACCAAGCGCCTGCGGCCTGGCATGTTCGCCAATGTGGCTGTTTTGGCGGGCAAGACTCAGTCGCTCATCACCCTGCCGCGCACCTCCGTCACCTATTCTCTCTATGGCGATAGCGTCTATGTGGTGAAGCCCGTTCCCGCCCAGCCGGGCGCTGCGCAAGCGGCTGGCGATCAGCAGATGGTCGTTGAGCGTCGCCCCGTGCGGCTGGGCGCCGCGCGTGGCGCCAGCATCTCCATTCTCAGTGGCGTCGAGGCCGGCGAGAAGGTGGTCAGCGAAGGGCAGCTGAAGCTCATGGCTGGCGCGCGGGTGCGCGTTGATAATTCGCTGGCCCTGCCGGCCACGCTCAATCCCCTGCCGCTGCAATAGGGGCGGGCGTCATGGGTTCCTTCACCGATCTCTTCATCAAGCGGCCCGTGCTGTCGAGCGTCGTCAGCCTGCTGCTGCTGCTCGTCGGCATTCAGGCCGGGCTCAAACTGCAGATCCGGCAATATCCGGAACTGCAGCAGACCACGATCACGGTCACGACCAGCTATCCCGGCGCCAACGCCGAGCTGATCAAGGGCTTCATCACCACGCCGCTCGAACAGGCCGTCGCCAGCACCGAAGGCGTCGATACGCTGGTGTCGAGCTCCCAGCAGAATGTCTCCACGATCACGCTGAACCTGCGTCTCAACGCCAGCGCCGATCGCGCAATGACCGACGTTCTGTCGAAGATCAATCAGGTGAAGAGCACACTACCGCGCGAGGCGAACGACCCCGTGGTCTTGAAGAAGACAGGGCAGGGCTTCGCGCTCATGTATCTGTCCTTCAACTCCGCCACCATGACGGCTTCGCAGATCACCGACTACATGACCCGCGTTGTGCAGCCGGGCTTGCAGACGCTCGATGGCGTGGGCGAGGCGCAGATTCTCGGCGGACAGACCTTCGCCATGCGCATCTGGCTTGACCCCGAGCGCATGGCCGCGCGCGGCGTGACGCCGAATGATGTGCGCCTTGCGCTCGCCGCCAACAACTTCACCTCCGCCGCAGGTCAGATCAAGGGCGATTGGGTGCAGACCAGCATCAACGCCCTGACCTCGCTTGACACCGCGCAGGCTTTCTCGCAGCTCGTCATCGCGGCGCGCGGCGACTCTCTTATTCGCCTTGGCAATATCGCGCGCGTGGAGCTAGGGCCGGAAAGCGCGGAATCTTCCTCTGTCTTCGACGGCCTCAAGGCGGTGTTCATCGGCGTCTACGCCACGCCGACCGCCAATCCGCTGAACGTCATCAGCAATGTGCGCAAGGCCTTCCCGCAGTTGAAGGCCAATCTGCCGCCCGGCCTCGACGCCGCCATCGCCTACGACGCCACCGAATTCATTCGCGCCTCGATCTCCGAAGTGGCGATGACGCTTGCCGAAGCGGCGCTGATCGTCGTGGTGGTGATTTTCCTCTTCTTGGGCAATCTGCGTTCGACGCTCATTCCCATCGTCACCATTCCCCTGTCGCTCATCGGCGTGATGATCATGCTGCTGGCCATGGGCTATTCGATCAACCTGCTCACCCTGCTGGCGCTGGTGCTCGCCATCGGCCTTGTGGTGGATGACGCGATTGTGGTGGTGGAGAATATCTATCGCCACATTGAGGAAGGTCTTTCGCCATTCGAAGCTTCGATGCGAGGCGCGCGGGAGATCGTGGGGCCGGTCATCGCGATGACGATCACGCTCATCGCCGTTTACGCGCCGATCGGCTTCGTGTCGGGTGTGACGGGCTCGCTTTTCCGCGAATTCGCCTTCACGCTGGCGGGTTCGGTCTTCGTTTCCGGCGTCATCGCGCTCACGCTCTCGCCCATGATGTGCTCGAAGCTTCTAAGGCCGCACAGCGCAGAGGGACAGGGTCGTTTCGCCGCCTTCCTCGATCGTATGTTCGACGGCTTGCGCGCCCGTTATGCGCGGGCTCTGCATCGCTCCCTGAACTTCCGCGCCATGAGCGTGCTGATCCTCGTGGGCGTGCTGGCGATCACCGCCATCATGTATCAGTCGACCCCGCGCGAACTGGCGCCGGAGGAAGATCAGGGCTTCATCATGAGCATCGTGAAGACGCCCCAATACGCCAATCTCGATTATCTCGAAAACATGACCGGCAAGCTGCAGGCGGAGATCGCCACGATTCCGGAATCCGCCCATGTCTTCGC
>CANGOK010000135.1 GCA_947455285.1 Beijerinckiaceae bacterium
GCTCTTCGCCTTCGGCCCGGCGGGCTTCGCCCTCTCCATCGCCTATTTCACCATCGCGTCGCTGGCGAACTTCACCCTGGGCCAAGCCATCGCCGCGCGGGGGATCACCTTCCGCGAATTGCTGCGCATTCCCCTCATCTGGGCCATAGCCCTCGCCATCACGCTCGCCCTCACTGGCCTCGCCCTGCCCGCCGCCGTCTCGCGCGCGGTCCATATCACTGGCGGACTGACCGTGCCCCTGATGCTGCTATCGCTGGGCTATTCGCTGGCGCAGCTCAAGATCCAGTCGCTGAAACGCGGCGTCCTCTTTTCGCTGGCGCGGCTTCTGGGCGGCTTCGCCATCGGCTGGCTGGTCGCGACCCTGCTGGGCCTCGACGGCCTCGCGCGCGGCGTCGTGGTGACCCAAAGCTCCATGCCCTCCGCCGTCTACAACTATATGTTCGCCGCCCGCTACGAGACGGGCGCGGAGGAAGTGGCGGGACTGGTGATCCTGTCGACGCTTATGTCGCTGGTGCTGCTGCCGTGGCTTTTGGCGACGGTGATGTGAGGGGGGACGTCCTTAAGCACCAGGATTCTCTGGCCCCGGGTCGTAACCTTCGCGCGCGCAGCGCAATCGAGCATAGCCCCGCAACATTTTTTCATTGAACGTATAATAGGACCGCCTCGGCTTAACGAGAATTTCCCCATACTGAGGTTTCGAAAGATTGTTGAGCTTCGTAGTGAAATTCGCTTTATTGATTTTATCGATTTTAAGAGTGGCGCAAATTTCATCGTAATGTCGCCAAATGTTAGACACCTGAACATCAAGAAGCTTATCGTTTGCTAAAGCCCAGAGAATTGGTTCAGAATTTTTTGTATTTTTGTGTACACTGTTTTCATATGGCTTCTTGAGACGAGGTTCAATCGAGTCAATGGCTTGATTTATCGCGAAATCAAAACACTCTTGATCGACCGCCACTTTCTTATCACTGTGCGCACTACGGAACATCTTCTCGCAAACGAGATGGACGTAATATGGGAATCCATCGCTAATTTGAGCAATTCGATATCGAAGGTGGTTGGGAACTTCGATTCTCAAACCAACTGACGCATCATCGCAAATCTCCATGCATTTACCCAAGGTTAATCGTTCAAGGTGCTCCGCATGAATGTAGCGATGAGTGGATTCATGTGCCCTAAATAACTGGTCAAGAGAGTCCGCGATCCCGCAAAAAATAAGTTTTATAGGGATACACTGATCACTGAGCTGCTTAATCAATCCCGAAAAATGATCGTGCTCAACGATGATTGGGAATAAATCGAACTCGTCTATAATTACAATTGGATCAAAATTTATCCGCTCAGTCGCCTTCCTAAACCAATAAACTGCATCATTGACGTCGGTGATTTTAATATCTTGTTTTGATGCTGGCCGTTCTAAACCAAGATTGGCGCTCGCGCCAAAAGCTCCGATTCCTCCCGATATTTTATAGCCTTTCGTCTCAAGTGGATTGAGATCCAATAAGCGTCGAACGATTGCGCTACAGATCGAGCTAAAAGACGATTGATTATCGCAAGCAACTATAATCGGCGCGTCCTGGGACGATTGAGCCTGAAAAGCACCGGTATGAGCTAGAGATGTTTTGCCGACGCCTCGGTCTCCATAGATGAAAGCATGCCTTCCCGGCGCGTCTATTGCCTCGACAAGCTGTCGGAGGGCCTTTTCACGCCCCTTCAAGTGCTCGATACTTTGAATTGGGCGAGCAGAAGTCAGGTATTGATAACAAGCCTCTAAAAATTCCTCGTCTAACAGCATTTTAGTCGGCCAAGTGCAGCACCGGAAGAAACAGTGATTGCTACCGTATCCTACTTGAGCATAACTTTCGAGTCAAAAATGCCCGAAACCCATAGTTCTCAGAAGCACAAACGTATTCGGGACAGCGCTTCACAAACCTCAAAAAAAATCAGCGGGATCGACTATGCCGACCCCGCTGTCATTGATGTGACTTGTTACGCAAACTCACGCAACGCTACAAAAACGCACGCAACTAACTCAACACTCACTCACTCAACTAACGCTACCCTACGCAACTCAAATCAAGAGCAGCCCGTCGTCGAGCCGCAAGTGTCGCACTTTAGGCAGGTGCCGTTGCGCACCAGCGTGAAGTTCGCGCATTCGGGGCAGGCTTCGCCCACATAGCCCTTCATCCGCGCTTCCGCGCGTTTGTCGGCCATGGCGTCGCGCACCGGGGCGGCCTTCGTCACTGCGGCGGGGGCCTGCCAGTCGAGCGTGGCGAGTTCGCCATGCAGTTCGGTCGACGCGCTCTGCGAGCCCGCAAAGGCGGTCGGGGCGATGGCGGGGCCGTGAGTGCCCGTGCCCTGCACCAGCATCAGCTTCTCATGCTTGCCGCGCACGAAGCCCGAGGAGACGAGCGTGGCCTGCGAGGCCGGAGGACGGCTCTGGTCGTCGCCCTTGCCGATCACCGTGCCGCCGATGTCGCTCACATCCACATGGGCGAGATCGTTGCGCGAGAGATAGGAGATGGCGAGTTCGCGGAAGACGTAGTCGAGGATCGAGGTCGCGTTCTTGATCGCCTCGTTGCCCTGCACGAAGCCCGCGGGTTCAAAGCGGGTGAAGGTGAAGGCGTCGACATATTCTTCGAGCGGCACGCCATACTGCAGGCCGACCGAGATCGCGATGGCGAAGTTGTTCATCAGCGAGCGGAAGGCCGCGCCTTCCTTGTGCATGTCGATGAAGATTTCGCCGATGCGGCCATCCTCATATTCGCCCGTGCGCAGATAGACCTTGTGGCCGCCGACCACCGCCTTCTGGGTATAGCCCTTGCGGCGATCAGGCAGACGCTCACGCTCACGGGTGCGCTCGACCTGCACGCGCTCGACGATCTTCTCGACGACGCGCTCGGACAGATGCGCAGCGCGCGAAGTCGCGGACATGGCCACCAGCGCCTCGGCTGCATCCTCATCATCCTCGCCGTCATCTTCGATGAGCTGCGAGTTGAGGGGCTGCGAGAGCTTCGAGCCATCGCGATAGAGCGCGTTGGCCTTGAGGCCCAGACGCCAGGACAGCATGTAAGCGTCCTTGCAGTCCTCGACGGTCGCGTCGTTGGGCATGTTGATCGTCTTGGAGATCGCGCCCGTGATGAAGGGCTGCGCCGCCGCCAGCATGCGGATATGGCTCTCGACCGACAGATAACGCTTGCCCGTGCGCCCGCAGGGATTGGCGCAATCGAACACCGCATAGTGCTCCACCTTGAGATGGGGCGCGCCTTCGAGCGTCATGGCGCCGCAGACGTGGATGTTCGCAGCTTCGATCTCGGCCTTGGAGAAGCCGAGGAAGGGCAGCAGTTCGAAGCTCGGATCTTCCAGCTTCTCGGCAGGCACCTTCAGCGCGCCGGTCAGGAAGTCCGCGCCCAGCGACCACTTGTTGAAGACGAACTTGATGTCGAAGGCGCTGGCGAGCGTGCCCTCGAGCGCTTCGAGCTTCTCATCGGTGAAGCCGCGAGCGCGCAGCGAGGCGTGGTTGACGCCGGGCGACTGGCGCAGCGACGCATGACCAACCGCGAAAGCCTCGATCTCGGCGATCTCATGCGGGCGATAGCCGAGCACGCGCAGGGCCTCGGGCACCGCATGGTTGATAATCTTGAAATAGCCGCCGCCAGCGAGCTTCTTGAACTTCACCAGCGCGAAGTCAGGCTCGATGCCAGTGGTGTCGCAATCCATCACAAGGCCGATCGTGCCGGTGGGGGCGACGACGGAGACCTGCGCATTGCGATAGCCATGCTGCTCGCCGAGCGAGAGCGCGTGATCCCAGGCGCGCTGCGCGGCTTCGGCCAGAGCCTTGTCCTTCAGCGAAGCGAGGTCGAGCGGCACCGGATTGACCGAGAGATCCTCGTAGCCACTCGTCTCGCCATAAGCGGCGCGGCGATGGTTGCGGATGACGCGCAGCATATTTTGCGCATTGGGCTTGTGACCGGGGAAGGGACCAAGCTCCTTCGCCATTTCGGCTGACGTGGCGTAGCACACACCCGTCATGATCGCGGTGAGCGCAGCGGTGATCGCGCGGCCCTCGTCCGAGTCATAGGACATGCCCGAGGACATCAGAAGGCCGCCGACATTGGCGTAGCCAAGGCCCAGCGTGCGGAATTCATAGGACAGACGCGCGATTTCCTTCGAGGGGAACTGCGCCATCATGACCGAGATTTCGAGCACCATGGTCCACAGGCGCACCGCATGTTCATAAGCGGCGATATCGATCTTGCCGGTGGCGGCGTCGCGGAACTGAAGCAGGTTCAGCGAGGCGAGGTTACAGGCGGTATCGTCGAGGAACATATATTCCGAGCAGGGGTTCGACGCATTGATCGGACCCGACGCCGGGCAAGTGTGCCAGTCGTTGATGGTGGTGTGATACTGGATGCCGGGATCAGCCGAAGCCCAGGCGGCGTAGCCGATCTTGTCCCAGAGGTCGTTCGCCTTGATGGTCTTGTGCAGCTTGCCATCGGTGCGGCGGATCAGGTTCCAGTCGGAGCCACCCTCGACAGCGCGCAGGAAGTCGTCGGTGACGCGGACGGAGTTATTCGAGTTCTGGCCGGAGACGGTCAGATAGGCGTCGGAATCCCAGTCGGTGTCATAGGTGTCGAACTGGATGTCCTTGAAGCCCTGATGGGCGAACTGGATGACGCGCTTGATATAGTTGTCCGGAACTTGATCGCGGCGCGCGGCCTTGATGGCCTTCTTCAGTGCAGGGTTCTTCTCGGGGTTGTAGCAATCATCGCCCGAGCCCTCGCAGTTCACGCATGCCTTCATCACGGCCTTCATGGCCTTCTTGACGATCTTGGAGCCGGTGACGAGCGAGGCGACCTTCTCCTCCTCCTTCACCTTCCAGTCGATATAGGCCTCGATGTCCGGATGGTCGGCGTCGACCACCACCATCTTGGCCGCGCGGCGCGTGGTGCCGCCCGACTTGATCGCGCCCGCCGCGCGGTCGCCGATCTTGAGGAAGGACATGAGGCCCGAGGAGCGGCCGCCGCCCGACAGGCGCTCGTTCTCGCCGCGCAGCGCCGAGAAGTTCGAGCCGGTGCCCGAACCATATTTGAACAGGCGCGCCTCGCGCACCCACAGATCCATGATGCCGCCTTCGTTGACGAGATCGTCAGCGACCGACTGGATGAAGCACGCGTGGGGCTGGGGATGCTCATACGAAGACTTCGACTTCGTCAGCTTGCCCGTGAAGGGGTCGACATAGTGGTGGCCCTGACCGGGACCGTCGATGCCATAGGCCCAGTGCAGGCCGGTGTTGAACCACTGCGGGGAATTCGGCGCAGCCTTCTGCGTTGCGAGCATGTAGCGCATTTCGTCGTGGAAGGCGGCGGCGTCTTCCTCGGTGTCGAAATAGCGGCCCTTCCAGCCCCAATAAGTCCAGGTGCCGGCGAGACGATCGAAGACGTCGGTGGCGGTGCGCTCTGAGCCGTAACGCTCAGCGGCGGGCAACGCCTCAAGGGCGGCTTCGTCAGCCACCGAACGCCACAGGAAGGACGGAACGTCGTTCTCTTCGACCTTCTTCAGGATGCGCGGCACGCCCGCCTTGCGGAAATACTTCTGCGCAAGCACGTCGGTCGCCACCTGGCTCCAGGTGGTGGGGACGTCGATATTGTCCTGCGAATAGACGACCGAGCCGTCGGGATTGCGGATCTCACTCTTGGCCTTGCGGAATTCAATCTCCGCATAAGCCGACTGACCTGCCTTCGTATAGCGCCGTTCGATCCGCATGTTCATGTCCCGTTGAAACGCAGGCGCAAGCCCGCGTCCGGCCGCCTTGACGGCCCAGCCCCTTCCAGATTGTCCGAAACTCATGGCCTCCGACGAACAGCGGGCGGCCTTACAAACCGAAACTCGTCAACGCGACTCTTTGGGAGCGCGCGAACGTCAGTTCCGGCGTGAGTGCAAGTTATGGCCCGGACGGCAGTTTCGTCAAGCGCTTGTGCGCAATTTCCAGCCGAGCACTAGATATTGTGCTCGCGACCCCGGAAAAGCGGGGGGCGCTCCTGTGGAAACCGGGGAACAAAATTCGATCCGCCGGAAAAGGGCGCTTGCGCCGATCCAAATTGGCCCCGAATCGCTTGTTTGAAAAGCCCCGCCTGCCCCGACGAAACGCGTACTGGACAGAACGGCGCGGCGCCGCCATAGTCCGCCCGCTTTCAGGGCCCCAAGGGCCCGCATCCGACGGAATCGATCATGCTGGCGTGGCTCACCCAGATCTTCACCTGGTGGAACGGACAGACCCTCAACACCCGTTTCCACACCTGGCGATTCGGCGAGCGCGTTGGGACCGACGAGTTCGGCAATATCTATTACCAGACCAAGGGCGGCGCCATTGACCCGGCTCTCGGCTATCAGCGCCGCTGGGTGATCTATGCGGGCCAGAGCGAAGCCTCTCAGACCCCGCCCGGCTGGTATGGGTGGCTGCACTACACTGTCGACACGCCCCCGACCGCCGAAAATTATGAGCCGCGCGAGTGGCAGTTGCCCTATCAGCCGAACCTGACTGGCACGCCCGGCGCCTATCGCCCCTCCGGATCGACCCTGCGTGAAGCCGCCCGCCCCGCCGCAACTGGCGACTACAAGGCGTGGCGTCCAGGCTTGTGAGCACTTGCGCGTGAGCGAAGCGTTACGCATCAGCCTTTTTCTGATCGTGCTTCTGCTGGTGGCGAAGCGCTATTTCGCCTGACGGCATGATTTGGCCTTTTTGAAAGGCCATGATCGACAAAAGCTCCGCTTCGTTTTGTTTCGCCTCAACGGCGTGCTATCGGCAGACCATGATGCTCCTGCTTCCCCGCATATTGCGCCTCACCGCGCCGCTGACGCTCGCAGCGCTGTGCATTGCGCCCGTGGGCGCCCTTGCGGACAAGATCAAACACCCGACTGCTCGCTTCTCCGGCCTCGACAAGATCACGGGACGAATCATCGCCTTTGACGTCGCCATCGACGAGACCGTCCAATTCGGCACGCTCCAGATCACGCCGCGCGCCTGTTTCACCCGCCCTCCGACAGAAGCACCGCTGACGCTTGGCTTCACCGAAGTCGACGAGGTCCTCAGCTCCGAGGAATACAAGCGCATCTTCTCCGGCTGGATGTTCGCCGCGAGCCCCGGCCTGAACGCGGTCGAGCATCCCGTTTATGACGTCTGGGTGACCGATTGCGTCGGCGGCAAGGACATCATCAAGGAGCCCGTCGCCGGCCTGCCGCTAGAAGACCCCGCCAACGCCACCAAGCCGGGAGCACAGCCGCGTCCGCGCACCCAGCAGCCGCCGCAGGCGAGGCCGACGAACGCCGCAGCGCCTGCTCCGCAGCCCGTTGCGCCACGACCCGCGACAGCTGCGCCAGCGCCCACCGGACCGTTGCCGGGAGCCGTAGGCGCCCAGCCCCTGCCCCCGCGCCCAGCCCCGGCTCCAGCCGCCGCGCGTCCAGACCCCAACGCACCGCCAGTGCCGCCCGCGAACATTCCCGGCCCGCCGCGCAGGCCGCCCTCGCAGACATACTTTCCCGCGACAGCTGAACCGCAGCGCTGATTACTTGAGAGCGGCGAGCGCCTGCGCCCCGCTGACGCGCTCATCTTTCGGCCAGACATAGAAATCGGCCGCACTTCCCAACGCGTCATCGAGCCTGCGATGAAACTCCGCACGCGGAATCTCCACCGCGCCCAGCGATTGCAGATGCGGGGTGACGAACTGGGTATCAAGCAGCGTCGCGCCCGCCGTGCGCAGCCGCGCCACAAGATGCACCAGCGCCACCTTGGAGGCGTCGCGCTCAGTGTGGAACATGCTCTCCCCGAAGAAGACGCCGCCCATCTGCACCCCATAGAGCCCGCCGACAAGCTTCCCCTCCCGCCAGGCCTCGACCGTATGCGCGAAGCCGCGTTGGAACAGCTCACGGTACAGCTTGCGGATGCGCTCGTTGATCCACGTCTTGGGCCGCTCTGAGCCCCCGCCTGCGCAGCCCGATATCACCCCATCGAAATCATAATCGACCCGCATTTCGAAACGGTCTGAACGGACCAGCTTGGCGAGGCTGCGCGACACGATGAGCCCATCGAGCGGAAACACCCCCCGTTGCTCCGGGTCGACCCAGAAAAGCGTGGGATCATCCGCCGAGTCGGCCATGGGAAACATGCCGATCGAATAGGCGCGCAGCAGCACCTGAGGCGTGATCTCGAAGGACTGGTTCGTGGACATGGTGGAAGGGTGGTGCGCCAGCGCGTCGGGGTCAAGGGCGGGTCATAATTCCTGCTGGCCTCGACCGCCCCGCCCGGCTACGTCTTGAGCCACAAAGCTCAAGGGGGAAACATGCTTCGGGTCGCCATCGCCATCAGCGCCGCAGGGGGCGCCTTCTGGGCCTCGCAGGATGAGAGCGGAGCGCCCAAGGGTGTGACCGTCGATCTAGCCCGTGCTCTCGCAGCCGACCTTGGCGTTGAGGCGCAGATCCTCGCCTATCCCAACTCCAACGAGATCACCGAAGTCGCGGCGCGCGGCGCATGGGACGTCACCTTCATCCCCATGGACGAGGCGCGTGCGCAAAAGCTCGATTTCGGCCCGGTCTACAACGCCTCCGAATCCACATGGCTTGTGCGTCCGGGTCTGACGCTCAAGACGCAGGCCGATGTCGACGCGCCCGGCGTGCGCCCCATCGCCGTCGCCAACACCACCACAGGCCGCGCCGCCGCCGCATTTCTGAAACGCACGGAGCTTGGCAGCTACGCCACCATGCCCGAAATCATGGA
>CANGOK010000136.1 GCA_947455285.1 Beijerinckiaceae bacterium
CCGCGCGAACTGGCGCCGGAGGAAGATCAGGGCTTCATCATGAGCATCGTGAAGACGCCCCAATACGCCAATCTCGATTATCTCGAAAACATGACCGGCAAGCTGCAGGCGGAGATCGCCACGATTCCGGAATCCGCCCATGTCTTCGCGATCAATGGCTCGGGCGGCGTACGTCAGGCCTTCGCGGGTCTGATCCTGAAACCCTGGGATCAGCGCGAGCGCACGCAAAAGCTGGTGCTGAAGGATTTGCAGGCCAAGCTTCCTGTCATTCCCGGCGCGCAGGCGCTGGCCTTCTCGCCGCCGGCCTTGCCGGGCTCGACCGGCGGCCCGCCCATGCAGTTCGTCATCCGTACGACCGGCGATTATCAGCAGCTCGCGCAGGTTCTCTCCGAAGTGCAGCAGGCGGCGCAAAAGAGCGGCCTCTTCATCTTCACCGACTCGGATCTCAAGTTCGACACCCCGCAGATCGAGATGAAGATCGACAATGCAAAGGCGAACCGCCTTGGCGTCAGCATGCAGGACGTGGGCTCGTCGCTTGCGACATTCCTCGGCGGAAACTACGTGAACCGCTTCAGCCTTTATGGCCGCAGCTATCAGGTCATTCCGCAGGCGCCGCGTGAGTTCCGCATCACCGGCGATTGGCTGCTGCGCTATCAGGTCCGCACGACTTCGGGCGAACTCGTGCCGCTCTCGGCCATCGCCACGATCAACCAGACCGTGCAGCCCAACGCGCTGACCAATTTCCAGCAGCAGAGCTCCGCCACTCTTTCGGGCGTGCCTTTCCCCGGCCGCACCATCGGCGAGGGCGTGGAGTTCCTGACCGCCAAGGCGAAGGAGATCTTCCCAGAAGGCTATACCTATGACTTCCAGGGCGATGCGCGCCAGTATGTGCAGGAAGGCAATACGCTCGCGGTGACCTTCATCTTCGCGCTGATCGTGATCTTCCTCGTGCTTGCGGCCCAGTTCGAAAGCTTCCGCGATCCCCTGATCATCCTGATCGCCCTGCCGACGTCGATGTTCGGCGCTTTGCTGCCCCTCAACATTCTTGGCGTCATGGGCGCGGCCTCGATCAACATCTACACGCAGATCGGATTGGTGACGCTGATCGGCCTCATCTCCAAGCACGGCATCCTGATGGTCGAATTCGCCAACCGGATGCAGGAAGAGCAGGGCATGAGCCGCAGGGAGGCGATCGAACATGCCGCCGCCGTGCGTCTGCGTCCGATCCTGATGACCACCGCCGCCATGGTGGCCGGCATGGCCCCGCTCATCCTCGCCCACGGCGCGGGCGCGCGCAGCCGTTTCGACATTGGCCTCGTCATTGCGGCGGGCATGGCGATCGGCACGCTCTTCACGATCTTCATCACGCCCGCGATCTACACCTTCCTCGCGCGCGACCACAGCCGGATGAAGGGCAAGGGAGTGGTCGCGCCGGTCGAATGAGCGCCGGGGCGGCCCTTGCGATTGTTTGCAAAGGGCCGCTTCCATTGTTAAGGCCTGTCCATCATGACCAAAGACAACGATCCCGTTTCCCGGCGGCGCACATTCGCGATCATTTCGCATCCTGACGCCGGCAAGACCACGCTGACGGAAAAGCTGCTGCTGTTCGGCGGCGCCATTCAGCTCGCCGGCGAGGTGCGCGCCAAGGCCAATCGCCGCCAGACCCGGTCTGACTGGATGGGCATCGAGCGCGAGCGCGGGATCTCGGTCGTCACCTCCGTCATGACCTTCGAATATGACGGGCGCGTCTTCAATCTGCTGGACACGCCGGGCCACGAAGACTTCTCCGAAGACACCTATCGCACCCTCACCGCCGTCGATTCCGCCATTATGGTCATCGACGCCGCCAAGGGCATCGAGGCGCGCACGCGCAAGCTCTTTGAAGTCTGCCGCCTGCGCGACATTCCCATCGTCACCTTCATCAACAAGCTCGACCGCGAAACGCGCGATCCCTTCGATCTCCTCGACGAGATCGAAAAGACGCTGGCGCTCGACACCGCGCCGCTCACCTGGCCCATCGGCCGGGGCCGCGATTTCGCCGGGACCTATGATCTACGCGCCAGCGCGATCCGCCATGTGGACTCGGATGCGCCATTGCAGAAGGTGAATGGGCCTGATGATCCGGCGGTCGCCGGGCTTTTGCCTGAACATTTGCGCGAGGCCTTTCAGGAAGAGCTGAGCCTTGCGGTCGAGGCCTGCAAGCCCTTCGATTTCACGAGCTTCCGCGAAGGCCATCTCACGCCGGTCTATTGGGGCAGCGCTTTGCGCACCTTTGGCGTGCAGGACCTCATCGATGGTCTTGGGGAATTCGCGCCCCCGCCGCGCGGTCAGGAATCCGCTACGCGCACCATCGAGCCGCGCGAGCCGAAGATGACGGGCTTCGTGTTCAAGATTCAGGCGAACATGGACCCCAACCACCGCGACCGCATCGCCTTCACGCGCATCTGCTCGGGCAAGCTGACGCGCGGCATGAAGGCGAAGCTGGTGCGCACCGGCAAGTCTATGCCGATCAACGCCCCGCAGTTCTTCTTCGCGCAGGATCGCCAGATCGCTGAGGAAGCCTATGCGGGCGATGTGGTGGGCATTCCCAACCACGGCGCTTTGCGCATCGGCGACACGCTCACCGAGGGCGAGGACATCATCTTCCGGGGCGTGCCCAGTTTCGCGCCGGAAATCTTGCGCCGCGTGAAGCTTGGCGACGCCATGAAGGCGAAGAAGCTGCGCGAGTCCTTGCAGCAGCTCGCCGAAGAAGGCGTCGTGCAGGTCTTCACGCCCAATGATGGCTCAGGCGCCATCGTTGGCGTCGTCGGCGCCCTGCAGCTTGATGTGTTGGTCGAGCGGTTGCAGGCCGAATACAGCCTGCCCGTCAGTTTCGAGCAGAGCCGTTTCGAGGTCTGCCGCTGGATCAGCGCGGAGGACCCTGTCGAACTCGATAAGTTCCAGCGCGCATTCCCCTCGTCCATCGCTAAAGATCTCGACGATGCGCCGGTCTATCTCGCCCAATCCGCATGGGCGCTGCGCTATGAGCAGGAAAAGTGGCCGCAGATAAGCTTCGCCGATGTGAAGGACTATCAAAAAAAGGCGGAGTAGCTGATTTTTACGTTTTAATGGTCAAGTCACAGCTTGACCTTGTCAATTGACCAAAGCATCTTGGCCTTCTGAACAGGAGAAGGCCGCATGAGGCGTGTGTTTGCCGGTATCGTCATGGCGTTGACGTGCGTGTCGGCTTTTTCCGGGGCTATGGCTCAGAACCGACCGCTTGTGCCGGCCGAGAAACGATACTTGCCCTACACCGGCGAGGTTCCTGCTTGCGACTCGCCCTGGGTGCAGGGACGCATCCAGTCTCGTTTCTATGAATCGGAAAGAGAGTTCTGGGGCTCGGGGCTGCAATTCACTGGCTTTGATCAGTTCCGCGAGATCGGTTTTCGTTCGAACGGCCCCGATTATATTCCGCGCCGTTATTGCACCGCCCGCGGCCATCTCACTGATGGCAAGATCCGGCAGGTCACCTACTGGATTGGCGAGGACCTCGGATTTGCAGGTGGCGACTTTATGGGCTTGTTCGCTTTCGCGGGCCGCACCAATATCATCAATAATTGGGGCGTGACCTTTTGCGTGCAGGGTCTTGATCGTAATTACGCCTATGGTTTGGGGTGCGAGGCTGCGCGCCCCTGAGTTTTCTCAGGAGCCCGTGTGACTTTCATTCGTAGGATTTCAGCTGTTCATCGGGCGCTTTTTGCGCTCGTCCTACTGCTCGGGATTGCGCCTGCGCAATCTTTCGCCCAGCGGCGGCCGCCTGAATGCGTGCTGGATCGCTGCGAGGATAAAGGCGCATCCGAACGGGCTTTCCGCAGGCCGACGCCTGGCGGCGATTTTGATTTTTATGTGCTGGCCCTGTCATGGTCTCCGGGCTTTTGCGCCACGACCGGCGCCGAGAAGGCGAGCGAGCAGTGCCAGAGAGGCATGAGCCTGGGCTTCGTGGTCCATGGTCTCTGGCCTCAATTCGAACGGGGCTTTCCCAGCGATTGCGACACGACCGGCAGGCCGGTCTCAAGCGTCGCGCTGGAGAGCGCGCGGGGCCTTTTCCCGAGCGATGGGCTCGCCCGTTATGAATGGCGTAAGCATGGCTCATGCACAGGCCGCTCGCCGCAGGATTATTTCGCCGATGTGCGCGCTGCTCGCGAAATGGTGCGGATTCCCTCTGAGTTCGAACGTCTGCGCCGCGAGGAGGACGTCGCCCCTGCGGAGGTTCTTCGCGCTTTTGGCAGGGCCAATCCGCGCCTGCGGGCGGGCATGGCCGCCGTTGGTTGCGCCAAAGGCTATCTGCAGGAAGTGCGCATCTGCCTGACGAAAGACCTGCGCGAGTTCCGTCCTTGTCCTGAAGTCACGCGCAATTCCTGTCGGGCGCAGTCGATCAGGGTGACGCCGAGCCTGTGAGGGGCTAAGCCTTCTCCCATGAATTACAGGCACGCCTTCCACGCGGGCAATTTCGCGGATGTCTTCAAACATGCGCTGCTGACCCGCATCCTTGTCTATCTCATGCGCAAGGACGCCCCGCTGCGCTATCTCGACACCCATAGCGGCGTCGGCCGCTATGACCTGTCTGGCGAAGAAGCGCTGCGCACGGGTGAGTGGCGCGATGGGATCGGACGCTTGCTTGGCGCCGATCTTCCGCCCGCCGTAGCCGCTCTGCTGGAGCCCTATCTCGGGCTCATGCCGGGCACGGCGCAAGCGCCGGGGACCTATCCGGGCTCGCCGCTCATCGCGCGGAGCCTGCTGCGCAAGCAGGACCGGATGTCTTTCAGTGAGTTGCACGACCATGACGCGCGCCGCCTGATTCGGACGCTGGGCGGCGACAAGCGTTGCAAGATTTTGCTGATGGACGGCTATCAGGCCCTCAAGGCGGGCGTGCCGCCCATTGAGCGGCGCGGGCTTGTGCTGATTGATCCGCCCTTTGAGGAGCGCGACGAATTTGAGCGTATGGCTCGCGCAATTGAAGGGGCTTGGGCGAAATGGCCCACCGGAACCTATGCGCTTTGGTATCCGCTGAAAGTCGGCGGCGGCGTTGAGGCATTTCGCGATTATCTATCGCAGGGCCCCGTGCGCAAGGCGCTATGCCTTGAGCTTCACGTCGACCATCTGCGCGAGATGGGACCGCTGAAGGGGTGCGGGCTCATCGTGGTCAACCCGCCTTTCGTGCTCGAGGAGGAGGCGCGTGAATTGCTGCCCTTCCTGACCACCCGTTTGGCTCAGGGGCCGGGCGCCTCGTGGCGGAGCGTCTGGCTGACAGGAGAATAGGCCTGTGCGGGCCAAAACCGCGCTCCATATTTCTCGTGCGGGCGGCGCAAGGCGCCGGGCGTGCAGAAGGGAAGCGAACTATGGCGCAGACGGGTGTGGTCAAGTTTTTCAACGGGGAAAAAGGCTACGGTTTCATCAAGCCTGATGGCGGCGGCAGCGACATTTTCGTGCATATCACGGCTCTGGAGCAGGCCGGGCTGCGGTCTCTCGCGGAGGGTCAGCAAGTCGCTTATGAAATCGAGCCTGACAAAAAGGGCAAGGGCCCAAAGGCTGTCAATCTTCAACTGAAATGACGACCGCGAAATAAAATGAGGCCCGACGGACGAGCCGCCGAGCCTCTGGTCTCATCGCTGGAGGGCGATCAGAACTTGTAGTTCACGCCCATGCGGACGGTGTTCTGGGTCAGGCCAGCGCGCGCGGCCGTGGCGTCCTTCGACGAAAGGTCGGTGTAGAGATACTCGGCCTTGGCGGAGACGTTGCTGGTGAAGGCGTATTCCATGCCCGCGCCCAGCGCATAGCCGTTGTGCCAATCCTTCGGCGAGGCGCCGGCGATGGTGCGCTCAACCGACGCGCCGGCGTAGCCGCCCGTCGTGAAGAGAAGGACGCGGTCCATCGCGTAGCCGACGCGGCCGCGAGCGGTGGCGACATTGGTCGACTTGGACGAGACGCCCGTCTTCGAGCCGCGGGCGTTGTTCCAGGCGTCATCGGCTTCAACGCCAACAACGATCTGGCCCATCTGATGGTTGTAGCCGATGGTGCCGCCAACCGAGGCGCCGTCCATCGAGCCGAAGGCGGTGTTAGCGGCGCCCTTCGGCGTGGCCCAGCCATAGCCAGCGTTCACGCCAGCATAGAGACCCGTCCAGGTGAAGACCGGAGCCGGCGCCACATAGGGGGCGGGCGCGACGGAACGGCGGGGCAGATCGGCTGCGACAGCGGCGTTGCCGAGGGCGAAAACCGACAGGGCGGCGGCGAGAGAAATCTTGGCGTTCATTTGGTCCTACTCCTCGTGGTCACGATCATGACCAACATGCATTCCTTCTCGGCTGAAAATCTTTCAGAATATTTAAGATCATCCGCCTTAATGACTTAGCATCGTTTTCAATTGTGGCGTCAGTTTGGCGATATATATTTAGTATATTCTGATGAATTTCGCGGTTAACATTGGGTTAATCGAATGATTTGCTTAAACTGTATTTTAAAATACGGCGAGAATGGGTCGATTATCGTATTTAAAAACGAATTAATTGTGGCGACTTTACCTCAAACGGCGCGATATAATGAGCGGCCGCGCTTTCGCTCTTGATCCCCAGGGCCGTCGCGGCAAATAAATATGCATGGGGGCGATATGAAACAGGCTTTGCAGCAGGAAACGGCTTTGGTCACAGGCGCATCGCGGCGTCTTGGACTGGCGATTGCGCGTGCTTTGGCGAAGAAAGGCTTCGCCGTAGCGCTCCATGCGAGCCATCGTTCGCGCGGTGAGGCTGAGGCTGCTTGCGCAGAGATCAGCGCAGCTGGCGGGCGCGCCTATGTCTTGAGCGCTGACCTTGCCGATGCAGATGCGGTCGCAGGCCTTATGGCGCAGGCCGAGGCTGCTCTTGGGCCCGTGACGCTGCTGGTCAACAACGCCTCGTTATTTGAGGCTGATAGCGCTGGCGCCTTCGATCCGGCGCTCTTTGAGCGGCACATGGCGGTCAATCTGCGCGCGCCCTTGCAGCTCGCCAGCGACTTCGCCGCACGGTTGCCGCATGGCCGCGAGGGGTTGATCGTCAATTTGATTGATCAGCGCGTCTGGCGCCTCAACCCGCATTACTTCACCTATACGCTATCGAAATCCGCTCTCTGGACGGCGACGCAGACCATGGCGCAGGCCTTTGCGCCACGCATTCGCGTCAATGGCGTAGGGCCGGGGCCGACCCTCGCCAATCACATGCAGAAAGATGCGGATTTTGCGAATGAGGCCGCGTCGATTCCTTTGCAGCGCGCCATTGATCCGCAGGAAATCGCGGCCGCTGTGCTGTTTCTGGTGGAGGCGCGCAGCGTCACAGGGCAGATGATCGCAGTCGATGGCGGCCAGCATCTTGCGTGGCGAACGCCTGACGTCGAGCCTTAGTCGGCGGTCGGCAAACGGCGCATGGTGAATTCGATCTGGTCGCCAGGAATTTCGCGCCAGGATTCGATTTCGGTCATGTAGGCGGCCTTGGGGTAGAGGTCGAACCATTCGCGAGCCTTGGCGCGCGCTTCGGGACGCGAGAGTGTGAAAGTCTCCCGCCGCCAGGTCCCTGCCTGCAGCTTCTGGCGCGCGTGCTCGCGACTGCGCTCCCCCAAAGAGCGGGCCACATCGCGCGGACTCTTGCGCTCGAAACTCATACGCTGCTCCACACCAGCACGCATTTTAGGGCGCCTTCGCCCCCGCGAGGAGTCAATTTTCGAAATAAACTTAATTTTGCTGCGTCAGAGCTTCTTCCAGCAGTTTCTCAAGAAGGACCGCATCGCCGGGAAAATCGGCTTCGATCCAGAGAGTCTCGAACCTTTTCAACGCCGCGCCCATGCTTTTTCCCGCCGTCAGGCCACGCGCCATCAAATCAGCGCCGCTGAAGGGCGGCTGAGGTTTTGGGGTCGAGCTGATGAACGCGCATGCTTCTGCGAAGGCGTCGTCGTTCGTCGCGACGGCCGCCTGCGCCTGCGCCAAAATAAGCGCGTCGCGCGTGGCCTGTGCGCCGTGGCGGTAGAGCAGGGCGCGCAATTGCTTCGCCTGCGGCGCTGTTGTGGCGCCATGTAATTTCTCAAGCGCCTGCGCTGCCATTTTCGCGCGTTGCGCCTCCGCGTTGGAGAGCCGCAATTCCTCGCGCAGCCGCTCTGCATCCTCGCGCACCAATACGCAAAGCGCGATGAGCCGCAGCATCGGATCAGTCTTGGCGCCACGCGCATGTTCGATCTCAATCACGCGCGCCAGTCGCGCGGGAAGAGCGACGCCTGCGAGCACTGGCAGCAACAGGCCTGCGCCGCACATGATCGCGATGGTGGGCGCGCAATTGCGCGCTTCGAGCAGCTTCATGAGTTCGGCTCTGATGCGCTCACGCGAAAGGTTATGCATGCCTTCGCGTTCGATCACCGCAGCATGAAAGGCGCCTTGATCGAGCGGGCCTTCGCCATAGGCGGCGTGAAAACGAAAGAAGCGGAGGATTCGCAAATAATCCTCGCGCACTCTTTGTCGCGCATCGCCAATGAAACGCACGCGTCGCGCTTCGATGTCAGCAAGCCCATCCGTATAATCGAAAATGTCACCATCGCGATTGCAGGAGAGCGCATTGATGGTGAAATCGCGGCGCAGCGCATCCTGCTCGAAATCACGTCCGAAACGCACCTTTGCGCGGCGGCCATCGGTCTCGACATCTTCCCGCAAAGTTGTGATCTCGAAGGGCTGCCCCTCCACAATCACGGTAACCGTGCCATGTTC
>CANGOK010000137.1 GCA_947455285.1 Beijerinckiaceae bacterium
CGGGTTCCCGACGACTGGTTCCAGCGTCAGCTGTCCCAGTTCGACCGCACCGACGGGGAGATCGACACCCTCTCCGCGCGCATCGCGCAGGTGCGTACTTTCAACTTCATCGCCAATCGTCCCGACTGGCTGCGCGATCCCGAGCATTGGCAGGGCGTCACGCGTCAGGTAGAGGACAGTCTGTCCGACGCTCTTCACGAGCGCCTCGCTCACCGGTTCGTCGACCGGCGCACGAGCGTGCTGATGCGTCGCTTGAGAGAGAATGCAATGCTCGAAGCGGAAATCACCGGGTCCGGCGACGTCATGGTCGAAGGCCAGCATGTTGGCAACCTTCACGGGTTTCGGTTCACGCCAGACCCCCAGGCGGGAGGCGACGTCGCGCGCACCCTGACCGCCGCCGCGCATCAGGCGCTGGCGAGCGAGATCGAAAGCCGCGCCACTCGCGTCAGCGAGGCGGTGGACGAAGCTTTCGTTCTGGCCAATGACGGCGTGATCCGCTGGCTTGGCGAGCCCGTCGGCAAGCTCGCCCCGGGCGATCAGATCCTTGTTCCGCGTGTGCGTATCCTCGCTGATGAGCAGCTCACCGGCCCCGCTCTGGAAATGGTGCAGCGCCGGCTCGACCTGTGGACCGCGCAGCACATCAAGAAGCTGCTTGGCGGCCTTGCGGAGCTTGAGGCGGGCGAGGGGCTTGAGGGCATTGGCCGCGGCATCGCCTTCCAACTCGCTGAGGCGCTTGGCGTCCTGGAGCGTTCGCGCGTCGCCAGCGAGGCGAAGTCGCTCGACCAGACGGCCCGCGGCGCCCTGCGCAAGCTTGGCATCCGCTTCGGCGCCTATCACCTCTATCTGCCCCAGCTGCTCAAGCCCGCCCCGCGCGCGCTGGCGGCCCAGCTCTGGGCTTTGAAGCATGGCGGCATCGAGGGCGTGAAGGGCCTCGATGAAGTCGCCCACCTCGCCTCGACCGGCCGCACCTCTTTCGCCGCCGACAAGGACACGCCCAAGGGCCTCTATCTGGCGGCGGGCTTCCGCGTGTCGGGCGAGCGCGCCGTGCGCGTCGACATTCTGGAGCGTCTGGCCGATCTCATCCGCCCCGCCATCGCCTATCGCCCCGGCGTCACCGTCGGCGAGCCCCCGGCTGGCGCAGCCGATGGCGACGGCTTCGTGGTGACCGTCGCCATGACCTCGCTCGCAGGCTGCTCGGGCGAGGCTTTCGCCTCGATCCTGAAGTCGCTTGGCTATGCGGCTGAGAGCCGCAAGGGCCCGGCCATCACCGCCGAAATCCTGAAGCCCGCTCCCATGCAGCCGATTATGGCCGCCACCGAGCAGGTTGAAGGAGAGGAGACGGAGATCGAGACCGAGACGCTTGCGGCTGAATCGGCTGAGGCGGTTGAGGCTTCGCCGGTTGAGGAGACCGGGCAGGCTGCGCCCGAGTCCGCATCGGAAGAGCCTGTCGTCGAGGCTGCCGCTGAAGAGCCCGTTGTGCATGAGGCTGAAGCCGTCGAGGCTGTGGTTGAGGCGCAGGCCGCTGAAGCGGAAGGCGAAGCCGCTGCAGAGCCCGCCGCCGAGGTGGTCGAAGAGGCCATGATCGAGGTCTGGCGTCCTAGCCGCAGGCAGTTCGAAGGCCGCCGGCCCGAGCGTCCCCGTGGTCGGAATGACCGGGGGCCCCGTCGCGACCAGCAGGGCCAGCGCGCGCCAGCCGCTGAAGGCGAAGCTCCTGTCGAGGGCGCTGCGCAGGAGCGTCCTCAGCAGGGCCGCCGCGACCAGCGTCGCTTCGAAGGCTTCAAGGCCCGCCCGCAAGGCGACAGGCCGCAGGGGGATCGTCCGCGTGGTGATCGTCCCCACGGGGATCGCCCGCAGGGCAAGCGCCATGGCGACCGCCCCTTCGGCAAGGGTCGCCCCGACCGCAATGAGAATGGCGGCGGCCGCCCCTTCGCGAGCACCGAGCGCCCCGTACGCGAGCGCCAGCCCGACCCCAATTCGCCCTTCGCCAAGCTCCTCGCCCTGAAGGCGGATCTTGAGAACAAGGGCAAGAAGGACTGATGTCCACGCCCCTGACCCCGCGCTGATGGCGGGCCGCGACCTTTCAAAAGGTTCGGGCGCCCCGGCGGGGGAACGTCAGCGGCTGGACAAGTGGCTCTGGTTCGCGCGTGTCGTGAAGACCCGGGCGCTGGCGTCGAAGCTCGTCACGGCCGGTCATGTGCGCCTCAATGGCGTGCGCGCAGCCGGCCCCGACAAGCCCGTGCGCCCCGGCGACGTCCTCACCATCGCTTTGGAGCGGCAGGTTAGGGTTCTGCGGGTCGAGGCGGCGGGCGAGCGGCGCGGTCCCTATGAGGAGGCGCGCTGGCTCTATACGGATTTGTCCGAAGGTGAAGGTCCGCCACCGGCCGACGCGACGCATTGACCGGATCGCCTGATCTTGCGCCTTTACCTCAAAGGGGGTAGCAGAAGGCCGAATGTGTGGGCGGATTTCAGGGCCGCACGCGCCAGGAGATGTCGGAATGACCTACGTCGTCGTCGAAAACTGCATCAAATGCAAATACATGGATTGCGTTGAAGTTTGCCCCGTGGATTGCTTCTACGAGGGTGAGAACATGCTGGTGATTCACCCCGACGAATGCATCGACTGCGGCGTCTGTGAGCCTGAATGCCCCGCGGAGGCGATCAAGCCCGACACCGAGCCGGGTCTCGACAAGTGGCTGAAGCTGAACGCGGATATGTCCAAGAGCTGGCCAAACATCACGGTCAAGCGCGATGCGGCTTCCGACGCCAAGGAATTTGACGGCAAGGCGGGCAAGTTCGACGCTTATTTCTCCACCGAGCCCGGCGAAGGCGACTGATCGAGGCGGCGCAACATCAGTTCGCGGCCCTGTCCTGCGGGCCGCAAAAGTGCGGCGCATAAGCCACAGTCAGCAAACATTTTGAAATCTGCATCTTTCGTGGTATAAGATATTAACAGTCGATCAAGGCGTTTGCTCGGCTTCGCGTGGGTCATCGCGCGAGGCGGGGGTCTATTTTCCCCATGTCGGCCCGGCCTCTCAAGGGAGACCGAGGCCTTTTTTGCGGGATTTGCGTTCCGGCGCGCTGATCGGCTCAGGAGCCCTTGCGCGCGAAGGTTCGAGCCGAGGTCTCTGATCCGCTTACTGAAGGGTGAGCGGCCGCCTGTCCCGTCTCCAAAGCGGGATGAAGAGGGAGTACCCGAGTATGCCTTCGCCAGTTAAGTCGTCGCGGACGGGCGCATCGCCCAAGACCAATCCGCCCGGAGCCGCCAGAACCTCGACTGGCAAGACCGCCCCTGTTGGAAAGACCGCCACAAAGTCCCCCGCCGCCAAGGCGCGCGCGGCCGCCCCTGCGGCGCAAAAGGCTGATGTGAAGAAATCAGAAATGGCGAAGACCGCTGCTGCGACCAGCAAGGCCACGGCCGTAGCGGCCAAGACCGCCGCGAAAGCTCCGGCCAAGGCTGCGGCGAAGACCGCCGCCTCCGCAGTTAAAGTTGAAACCGCCAAGGCGCCTGCGCCCAAGGCTGCGGCGAAGCCTTCGGTAGCGAAGGCTCCCGTGAAGGCCCCTCCGACCAAGGCGCCTGCGGCGAAGGCTCCTGCTCCCAAGGCTCCTGCTCCCAAGGCTCCTGCTCCCAAGGCTCCCGCTCCCAAGGCTCCAGCTCCGAAGGCCGCTGCTGCGAAGGCGCCTGCTGCGAAAGCCGCCGCTCCTGCCACGAAGGCCCCTGTCGCCAAAGTCGCCGCTGCAAAGGCGCCCGTAGCCAAGGCTCTTGCCGCCAAGCCTGCCGCTCCGGCCAAGCCTGCAGCTGCCGCCAAGGCTTCCGCACCCGTCAAGGCTTCCACCCCGGCCAAGCCTGTCCCCGTTAAGCCTGTCGCCGCCAAGGTGGTCGCAGAGGTCAAGGCGCCTGCCGCTTCGACCGAAAAAGTTGCAAAGCCCTTAGTCACCGCGAAGAAGCCCGAGGCTGCGCCAGCCAAGGCTGCTCCCGCCAAAAGCGTCGAGGCCCCCGTCAAGAAGGCGGAGCCGAAGCCCGCGACCGTGCTCGCCCACACACCAGTCACCGAAAAAGGATTGAGCGAAACAAGCATTACGACACAGCAATCAGCGACGCCCGCGCAGGCTCCCGCCGCTTCGACGGTTCAGCCCGCCGCCAGTTCATCCGCAAAGCCTGCGGCGAAAATTCCTCATCAGACAAATGTTGGGACTGTGACCCTGAAACCTGCATCGATAGCCAACGATTCCGCCCCTGTTTCAACGCCCGTCAAGGCCGCCGTCGCGCAGCCTGCCGCGCCCCCGGCCGCCAAGCCCGCGGCCAAGCCCGCTCCCCAGCGCACCGGTTTCAAGGCTGGCGAACACATTGTTTACCCGGCTCATGGCGTCGGTCAGATCACCGCCGTCGAAGAGCAGGAAGTCGCAGGCTTCAAGCTGGAGCTCTTCGTGATCTCCTTCGCCAAGGACAAGATGATCCTCAAGGTTCCCATGCCCAAGGTCATCGCCGGCGCCATCCGCAAGCTTGCGGATGCGGACACCGTGAAGAAGAGCCTCGACATCCTGACCGGCCGCGCGCGGATCAAGCGCACCATGTGGTCGCGCCGCGCGCAGGAATATGAAGCCAAGATCAATTCCGGCGATCTCGGCTCCATCGCAGAAGTCGTGCGCGATCTCTATCGTTCCGAGGCCCAGCCCGAGCAGTCCTATTCCGAGCGCCAGCTTTATGAGTCCGCCCTCGACCGCATGGCGCGCGAGATCGCGGTTGTGCAGAAGCTGACGGACAGCGAAGCGCTGAAGCTGATCGAGACCCACCTGCAGAAGGGTCCCAAGCGCGGCTCCAAGGCCGAGCAGGTCGTGGACGAAGGCGCCGATGGCGAGATCGAAGAAGCCGCCTGAGCTTTTCAGCTCCCAAAAATCAACCCGGCCGCGAGGCCGGGTTTTTTGTTGGAGGCTCAAACGAAAACGGCGCCCCGAAAGGCGCCGTTCGTATTCACTGAAACTGACCAGCCCTCACTTGGGCCGGTTGGCGATGAGATCGTCGACCACCGAGGGATCGGCGAGGGTAGAGGTGTCGCCGAGGGCGCCGAACTCGTTCTCGGCGATCTTGCGCAGGATGCGGCGCATGATCTTGCCGGAGCGGGTCTTGGGCAGGCCCGGCGCGAACTGGATGACGTCGGGCGAGGCGATCGGACCGATCTCCTTGCGGACCCAGTTCACCAGTTCCTTGCGCAGCGCCTCAGTGGGCTCCTCGCCAGCCATCAGGGTGACATAGGCGTAGATGCCCTGGCCCTTGATGTCGTGGGGGAAGCCGACCACGGCGGATTCGGACACCTTGGGATGAGCGACCAGCGCGCTTTCGACCTCCGCCGTTCCCATGCGGTGGCCGGAGACGTTGATCACGTCGTCCACGCGACCTGTGATCCAGTAGTAACCGTCTTCATCGCGACGGCAGCCGTCGCCGGTGAAGTAGGTCCCGGGATAGGTCGAGAAATAGGTCTGCACGAAACGCTCGTGATCGCCGAAGACCGTGCGCATCTGGCCCGGCCAGGAGTCAGTGATGACGAGGTTGCCTTCGCAGGCGCCGTGCAGGGGCTTGCCTTCCGCGTCCACGATCTGCGGCTGCACGCCGAAGAAGGGCAGCGTAGCGGAGCCGGGCTTCTGGCCAATGGCGCCGGGAAGCGGGGTGATGAGGACGCCGCCGGTCTCGGTCTGCCACCAGGTGTCGACGATGGGGCAACGGCCCTGGCCGACGACGCGGTGATACCATTCCCAGGCTTCGGGATTGATCGGCTCGCCGACCGAACCCAGAAGGCGCAGGGTGGAGCGCGAAGTCTTCTTCACGGCTTCCTCGCCAGCGCCCATGAGCGAGCGGATAGCGGTGGGGGCGGTGTAGAAGATGTTGACCTTATGCTTGTCAATCACTTCCCAGAAGCGCGACACGGACGGATAGTTCGGCACGCCTTCGAACATCAGCGTCGTCGCGCCGTTGGCGAGTGGGCCGTAGATGATATAGCTGTGGCCCGTGACCCAGCCGACGTCCGCCGTGCACCAGTAAACGTCGCCATCGTGATAATCGAAGACGTATTGATGGGTCATCGAGGCGTAGACGAGATAGCCGCCGGTCGTATGGACAACGCCCTTCGGCGCGCCGGTCGAGCCCGAGGTGTAGAGCAGGAACAGCGGATCCTCCGCGTTCATCAGCGCGGGCGCGCAATCGCTGGACACCTTCGCCGCTTCGTCCTCGTACCAGACGTCGCGGCCGGCCTTCATGTCGATCTTGCCGCCGGTGCGCTTGACGACGATCATCGAGCGGACGATGTCGCCGGTCTTGTTGCAGGCTTCGTCGGCATTGGTCTTGAGAGCGACCTTGCGTCCGCCGCGCAGGCCTTCGTCAGCAGTGATGACGACCTTAGAGCGGCAGCCTTCGATGCGGCTGGCCAGCGATTCCGGCGAGAAGCCGCCGAAGACGATCGAATGCACGGCGCCAAGGCGCGCGCAGGCGAGCATGGCGTAGGCGGCTTCGGGGATCATCGGCAGGTAGATGGTGACCGTATCACCCTTGCCGACGCCATGCGCCTTCAGGACATTGGCGAACTTGCCGACATGCTGGTGAAGTTCGCGATAGGTGATGTTCTTCGATTCGTTCGGGTCGTCGCCTTCCCAGATGATCGCGACCTGGTCGCCGCGCTTTTCCAGATGGCGGTCGATGCAGTTATAGGCGACGTTGGTGACGCCGTCCTCGAACCATTTGATCGAGACGTTATGCGGGTCGAAGCTGGTGTTCTTGACCTTGGTGTAGGGCGTCATCCAGTCAATGCGCTTGCCCTGCTCGCCCCAGAAACCGGTGGGGTCGGAGACGGAGCGCGCGTACATTTCCTTGTACTTCGCCTCGTTGATGAAGGCGCGCTGCGACCATTCGGCGCTGACTGGATAGATTTTCTCTGACATGCCTACTCCTCCCGGCGAACAGACCGCGAGAGCGGCTGCCCTGACCGATTGATTGTGAGCTGATTATGCGACAGTCACGGCCTGCGAAACAAGAAGGCGCCGCCTCACACTTTGGTCGGCGCTACTTTTGGTCAAGCCTTCTGCGGGAACTTGCTCAGCAGGTTTACTGGCATTCCTTGGTGGCGCGATCGAGCGCCGGGCCGACGCCCGCGAGCGCATAGGTGTCGGTCGTGGTGTTGCCGCGTAGCGAGTCCGCCTTCACGATCAGCTTCTGGCCCTTGCGCAGCGCGGCGACGAAATCGCCTTCCTGCGCGGGGTTCTTCAACCAGAGATTGCCGCCCTTGGCGATCATGGCGTAATTCGCTGAGCCGATTTCGGCCTTGGGAGCGGAGTCAGGCTTCACGTCGAACCCCATGACCACCGAGACCTCGTTGCGCACGCCCTCGCCCGGGCGCTGGGTGATGAAGACATAACCCGGATCGCGCTTCAGGGTCTTGGGAGCACGCTCCTTGGGCTCGGCCAGAACGTAGCAGGCCTTGGCCTTGCCTGCGCCTGCGGCGTAGATCCCCCAGTCGTTGACCTTGTCGATGGCGGACGGCTTGGCGGCGGCGGGGGCTGCCTTCGTCTCTTCTTTCTTCGGCTCGGGCTTCTTGGCCTGTGCGAATGCGCAGCTCGAGCCAAGCATCAAGGCGCCGACGGCGAGGAAGAGGGCGGGAAGGGTGGTCGAGGAAGGGATCTTGCGAATCATTTGGTTATTTTACCCCATGTCGCGCTCGTGCGCGCGACATAATCGCCGCAGCTAGACAAGGGAAACTGGCGAAATTCTGACAAGATTGTAGCAAGATGCGACTCTTTGGTTTCCCAACCGGCTGGATCATGGCAGATTGGGGTAGACCGACAATGGAACGCCGCCGCACCCATGACGCCACTCGCCAACGAACATGCCGCCCTTGTGGCGTCGGTGGCCGAGCGACGTGATCGCGAGGCCTTCGCGACGCTCTTCGACTACTATAGCCCGCGCCTCCAGGCTTATCTGCTGCGGCTGGGCGCCGATGGGGCGACCGCCGAGGAGATCACGCAGGAGACGATGGTCACGCTCTGGCGCAAGGCGGAGCTTTTCGATCCCGGCAAATCCAGCCTCGCCACATGGCTCTACCGTGTCGCGCGCAACCGCCGCATCGACATCGCGCGCCGCGACCGCGTGGATTTTGTGGACCCGGCCGAATACGCCCTCGACATCCCCGACGATAAGGCGCCCGACGCCGACGGCCAGCTTGACGCCCAGACGCGCGAAGACGTGTTGCGCGGCGCCATGAAGGAACTGCCCGAGGAGCAGCTCGCCCTCGTGCGCCTCGCCTTTTTCGACAGCCTGTCCCATTCGGAGATTGCGGCGCGCACGGGCTTGCCTCTGGGCACCGTGAAATCGCGCATCCGTCTCGCCTTTTCTCGATTGCGGCGGGCGCTGGAGGCGGGCGGGGTCGAGGACGCCGTATAATCCGGTTTGGCCGACCAACTAGCCAAGGTGACGCGCTTCGCCCGCGATGCTTCACTCAAAGGCGACGTCGGAACCGGACCCGCCCTGATGAAACCAGCCGCACCCGCCTCTCGCGCTTTCGCCCTTGTGGGCATGTCCCTGCTCTTGTCGCTTCCCGTTGCGGCGATTGCGCGGACACGCGTCGTCGAGCCTGTCACAGGCTGGCGCGAGCGGGCGCCGGCAAGCTGGCCGGACA
>CANGOK010000138.1 GCA_947455285.1 Beijerinckiaceae bacterium
CTCGGGCTCCTTGAATTCCGCTCCTTCGAAATGCCGCCGGACGCGCGCATGAGCCTTGCGCAGCAACTCCTCCTTCGCGCGCTTATCGCATGGTTCTGGCGTGCGCCGCAGCAGGGCGGATTCGTGCGTTGGGGAACCGCGCTGCATGACAAATTCATGCTGCCGCACTTCGTGTGGGCGGATTTCATGGATGTGCTCGCCGATCTGCGGCGCGCCGGCTACGCCTTCGAGCCCGAGTGGTTCTGCGCACAGCTTGAGTTTCGCTTCCCGACCTATGGCTTCGTGGAGCATGGCGGCGTCAAGCTCGAATTGCGCCAGGCGCTCGAACCCTGGCATGTGCTGGGCGAAGAAGGCTCCATTGGCGGCACGGTTCGCTATGTCGATTCCTCGGTCGAGCGGCTGCAGGTCAAGGTGAACGGCTTTGTCGCCGGCCGCCACGTGATTTCCTGCAACGGCCGACGTTTGCCAATGACGAGCACGGGCGTAAACGGCGAGGCGGTTGCTGGCCTGCGCTTCAAGGCCTGGCAGCCCGCCTCGGGCATGCATCCGTCCATCCCGGTTCATGCGCCGCTCACGTTCGATGTCATTGATGCGTGGAACAACCAGTCTCTTGGCGGCTGTGTCTATCATGTTGCCCATCCGGGTGGACGAAACTACGATTCCTTCCCGGTGAATGCCTACGAGGCGGAGGCCCGCCGTCTGGCGCGTTTCCAGGATCACGGTCATACTCCGGGGTTCTCGTCTCTTCCGTGTGAAGAGGCGGCGAGCGAGTTCCCGTTGACCTTAGACCTCAGGAGGCCACTTGTCTGGTGAGCGTGCAAGACCTCTTCGCGGCGACGCCAGCGCGCAAAGCCGCACCGAGTCCTGGATCGCCGACTATGCTCCGATCCCCGGCATTCGCGATGAATTTGTGGACGCCGCGGGAAAGCCGCGTCCACACTGGATGAAATTGCTTGGGGCATTGGCTCGTCTGACGCCAGACGAGATTGAGCAACGCTTCGCCGCCGCCGACCGACGCATCCGCGACATGGGAATTTCCTATCGCGTACACGGTGAGGCGCGCGAGCGTAGCTGGCCGCTCAGTCATATGCCTTTGCTGGTGTCTGAAACGGATTGGCAGGAAATCCGCTCTGGCATCGAGCAACGCGTGGACCTGCTGGAGCGCATTCTTTCCGACGTATACGGTCCTGCTCAGCTTATCGCCGAGGGCGCATTGCCCGCAGCCGCAGTCGCTGGATCGCCCGATTTCGTGCGCGCCATGCGTGGCGTAAAGCCGCCGGGCGGGCGCTGGATTCGCCTCTATGCCGCCGATGTCGGCCGGGGTCCTGATGGACGGTGGTGGGTGCTGGGCGATCGCACGCAGGCGCCTTCGGGCGCAGGCTACGCGCTTGAGAATCGCCTCGTGCTTTCGCGCGCATTCGCCGGCCTCTACCGCGAAATGAACGTCGAGCGTCTCGCGCCGTTCTTCCGCGATTTCCGAACCGGCCTCGCTGAAGCGGCATTGCGCAGCGAGCCACGCATTTGTCTGCTCACGCCAGGGCCATGGAGCGAGACCTATTTCGAGCAAGCCTATCTGGCGCGCTATCTCGGCATGCTGCTTGTCGAGGGCGAAGATCTCGTGATGAGCGAGGGACGCTTGCACGTGCGCACCATAGCCGGCCTGAAGCGCGCGGACGTAATCTGGCGGCGCGTTGACTCCGACTGGTGCGACCCCCTTGAGCTGAACGCGGCCTCGCAACTTGGCGTTCCCGGAATGCTGGAGGCGATCCGTCGCGGCGAAGTCGTGGTGGCTAACATGCCAGGCGCCGGGCTTATCGAATCTCGCGCCCTGCTTGCCTTTCTCCCCGCGTTAGCGCGCCGCATGCTGGGCGAGGACCTGCGGCTGCCGAACATCGCGACATGGTGGTGCGGGCAGGAACGGGAGCGAGAAAGCGTTCTTTCCAATTTCGATGAGATGACCATCAGCGGCGCTTTCTCCGAATCCGTGCCTGGGTTGAATATCGGGCGCAGCGTTTTGGGGAGCGAGCTTGGCGCCAATGAGCGCAAGGCTCTGATCGCTTCCATCCGTGAACGCGGCATGGACTATGCCGGGCAGGAAGTGGTGCGTCTTTCCACCACGCCGGTATGGGACGGCGGCAAACTTGCGCCGCGTCCTTTCACGCTACGCGTCTATGCGGCGGCGACCTCTGATGGCTGGCGCGTGATGCCGGGCGGCTTCTGCCGTGTTTCGGGGCGTGGCGACGCGCGCGCCGTCAACATGGGCGAGGGAGCGCAATCGGCGGATGCGTGGGTCATCGCAGAAAAGCCGGTCGAGATATCGACCCTGTTGCCTGCGGCTGACAATGTGAAAATCGTGCGTCTGCTCGGCAATCTGCCGAGCCGCGCTGCTGACAATCTCTTCTGGTTCGGTCGCTATATCGAGCGGGTCGAGGCGACGCTGCGACTCATTCGCGCGCTCTGCAGTCGTCTGATGGATGCCGACATGCCCGCCGATGGAGTCCGCCAGAGCATTGACCGGCTGCGACGCACCCTCGCCGCCTGGGGCGCAACGCCGCCCGACATTGATCAATTCACCCCGGCCGCGCTGGCGGCAGCCATCCAGAGCGAAGAAGCTTACGGGTCTGCGCTTTCCATCGCACGCGCAGCACGTCGCGCGGCTTCGGTCATCCGCGAACGCCTGTCTCAGGACGCGTGGCAACTTGTCGGACGCCTTGAGACGCGCATGACCTCGAAAGAATTCGGCGGCGCTTCGGAGCCGGAAATCATCGAACGGGCCGAGGCGGCGCTGCACACCATCGCCGCGCTGTCAGGCCTCGTGAATGAGAATATGAACCGTGTCGCAGGTTGGAATTTCCTCGACATGGGGCGACGCATTGAGCGCGGCATCAATACCTGTCGTTTCGCCCGTCAGTTCGCAGACCGCGATGCGCGCGCCGAACAGCTGGACGTATTGCTTGATCTCATCGACTCGCAGATCACCTATCGCGCCCGCTATATCGTCGGCGTGGCGTCGGCGCCGGTTCGCGACATGGTCTTGCTCGATCCCTACAATCCCCGTTCCGTCGGCTTTCAGGTCGCGAGGCTCGATGAGCATCTCGCCGCCCTACCCGTGTTGAGCGAGGATGGCATGCTTGAGAACCCGCGTCGCATCGCCATGAAGCTGCGCGCGGACCTCGCCATCGAAGATGCTGACCAACTCGACACGCAAAAGATCCTCGCCTTTGAACAGCGCCTCATGGGCCTCGCTGATTCCATCGCCGCCAGATACTTCCTCGATGGCGCACAGTCTGTCCACACGAAGCGGCAGGAGGGACTTGCGTGATCTATGACATTCGCCACGTGACGACCTACCGGTACGATGAAGCCGTCGCATCCACGCGTTGCACCGTGCGCTTGTCGCCGCGAAACCAGGACGGTCAGCACGTCATTGACAGCGGCGTAGACATTTCGCCTCCGCCAGCCGAGAAAGCCGAGAGCCTCGATTATTTCGGCAATCGCATCGCCACGGTGCGCATTGTCGCCGCTCATCGAGAATTGCGCGTGGCGGCCATTGCCCGTGTGGAAGTCGCCCGTCCGCAGGCGCCGGCTCCGGGGTTGACGCCCGCGTGGGAGCAGGTGCGCCGTGACGCGCTGGCTTTCCCCAGCCTCGACGGGCTTTCACCGGTCAACGGCCTCTATCCCAGCCGCCTTGCGTCGCTTCATGCGCCTGCGACCCGCTACGCTGAAAAAAGCTTTACGCCGGGTTGTCCGATACTGGAGGCGGCTGTCGATCTCATGACGCGCATCAAGTCGGATTTCAAATATGACCCCGCCGCCACAGCGGTGTCGACGCCTCTGGCGGAAGCGTTCGAGAAACGCGGCGGCGTCTGTCAGGATTTCGCTCATATCATGATCGCGGGCCTACGAGGCCTTGGCCTGCCCGCGCTCTATGTGAGCGGTTACATCCGCACCATTCCGCCGCCCGGCAAGCCGCGGCTCGAAGGCGCCGACGCATCCCATGCATGGGTCTCGCTATGGTGCGGGCATGAATTCGGTTGGCGCGATCTCGATTCCACGAACGCCATGCTGATCGGCGACGATCACATCGTCGTCGCCATAGGCCGCGATTACGCTGATGTCTCGCCCGTAGACGGGATCATTTTCGCTTCAGGATCCCAGACGCTTTCGGTGAGCGTGGATGTGAAGCCAGTTACGGAGGAGAGGTGAGCGCTAGCTAAGGGATCGCCACATCTGAGACGATGCTTTTCGTCGTTAAGCGGACCCCTTCGCCAGCGATCGAGACAATGGGTATGCAATATGCCCCCTAAACAGGCTGAATGCACATTTGCTCGCCTTGAGATGCGCGCGGACGCAGACTACCCTCATATGACATCAGGAGGCGCAAACATGATTATTTATACGCCCCCAAGCCCAGCCACCTTCATCCCCGTCGTGGATCTTGCGTCAGATGATGCGGCGCAAGCTATCCATCGCGCCTGTCGCGAGACCGGCTTCTTCTACATCGCCAACCACGGTGTTCCCGCGGATCTCATTGCAAGACAATTCGCTGCGGCAAAGTCTCTCTTCGACTTGCCTTTCGAAGAGAAGATGCGCCTGCATATGAAGCAGTCTCCCACGACGGCTGGCTACGAGCCGATCGGGGGCCAGGTGCTCGACAGCCAGGACGACCTATCGGAAAAGGCCCCACCGGACTTGAAGGAAAGCTTTTATTGTGGCCAGGAGCTGCCTGAACGGCATCCACTGCTAGAGCGAAAGCAGCGAGGTCTCGGCTATAATCAATGGCCTCCGGGCATGCCGGACTTCCGCGCTCAGACCATCGCCTATTATGAAGCCATGTGCGATCTTGGCGATAAAGTTCTCTCGCTCCTGGCCCGTTCGCTCGAACTCGAAGACGATTGGTTCGCGCCATACTACGAGCCATCGAGCGCCATGCTGCGCTTCATCAAATATCCACCGCATCCCGCGAGCGCGCAGAGGAACCAGATCGGCGCAGGCGCACATACGGACTGGGGCGGGATCACGATTCTTGCGCAGGACACATCCGGCGGGCTCGAAGTCGAGAATGTGGCCGGCGAATGGCTCTCCGCGCCCCCGATCCCTGACACATTCGTCATCAATCTCGGCGATCTGATGGCGCGCTGGACGAACGGCATCTACAATTCAAACATGCACCGCGTGAAGAACAACGTGGGCGGAGGCGACCGTTATTCGCTCCCCTTCTTCTACAGCCCCAGCAACGATGCGTTGATCGAGCCAATTCCCTCCTGTGTGTCGCCAGACCATCCACGCAGATTCCCGCCGTGCACCTGCGCGGAGCACATGAGCGAAATGTTCCGCCGTTCCTACGGCTACGCGCCGCAGGCGGCCTGAATATGAGCGGCGTCTTCCCGCGTCTCGCCTATGTGAATATTTTTGCGGCCGACCCCGAAGGGCTCGCGGGATTTTACATGACGGTGTTCGGTTTCTACGAAATCGAAAGCCACCGCTCGCCGATTTATCGCTGCATCGACGCTGGCGGCCTGGAACTGGGATTCAATGCGGAATTGGCCTATCCGCTGCTGAACCTCACCTCGCGCCAACCGGAAGGCGTGGCGGACGTGCGTAGCTATATCACCTTTGAAGTAGATACTCCTGAAGCAGTCGACGCCGCAGTGGAGGCCACGCTTGCGGCGGGTGGACGATTGGTGAAGCCCGCCTACGAAACTTACTACAATGCGCGACAGGCGGTGCTGGAAGATCCTGAGGCCAACATCTTCCGCGTCAACCACCGCAGGGGTCCGCGAAAACCTGCCGAGCTCGTCGAGAATCCCCCCTGGGCGAAAATCTGAAGATCAACTGTCCGAGGCCGCGCTTCCCTGCATCGAAGAATCTGCCCGCTGGCATGCGCCTTGCTTTTCATGGAACGACTCTCAAGGAGGTCCCATGAAATCCTCATCCCTCGTACGTATCGCAGCGCTCGCCGGCTTGACGGTGCTTTCACTACCCGCACAAGCAGCCGACAAGCTGCTTTATATGAACGACTGGTTGCCAGGCGGTGACAAGGCCATTCCCTATTATGCGCAGCAGCGCGGCTTCTTCGAAAAGGAGGGATTGGACGTCACGATCCAGAGCGCACGCGGCTCATCTGAGGCCATCACGAAGATCGGCACAGGCGCAGCGGACGTAGGCTCCGGCGGCCTTGCAGCGTTGCTGCAGGCGAAGGCCGAAACGGGCGTGCCGGTGACAGCGGTGCTCGGCGTCTTCACTGTACAGCCTGATTCCATCTTCACCACCGAAGGCTCGGGGATAACCTCGCTGAAGGATGTCGAAGGCAAGAAGATCGCCACAGCGACCTTCACCTCATCCAACGTCATCTGGCCGCTTGTGCTCGCGGCGGTGAAGGTCGATCCGGCGAAAGTCACTCTGCTCAAGGTTGATCCCGGCGCGCTTGCGCCCATGCTCGCCTCGGGTCAGGTCGACGCCACCATAAACTGGTCCACCGCCTCGCCTCCCTTCGAGAAGGCGCTCGGGTCCACCGGCAAGACGCTGAAGATCCTGCCCTGGTCTGCAGCGGGTTATGAGGGCTATGGCTATTCGGTCTTCGTCGGCGACAAGTTCATCAAGGAAAAACCCGAGGTGGTGAAACGTTTCCTGCGCGCCTATGTGGCGGCGGCGAAAGCAGCGCTCAACGATCCGAAGGATGTGGCAAAGGCGATGAAGGGCGTCTTCCCAGAGATGGACGAAGCGCTGGTCGAGCAGCAATTCATGACAATCGTGCCGCTCATCATGAACGACATCACCAAGACCGAAGGCTTCGGCGCGCTTGAGAAGGCGCGTCTCGCCAAGACCTGGGAATGGACAGCGCGCGCGCAGAACATGCCACTCGACAAGCTCGACCCCGAAAAGGCGATCAATCGCTCTTTCATCCCCAACTGATCTCCCACGGGGTCGTCGCACGCGGCGGCCCCTTCGAGGGTTCCATGCTAACCACTCCGCCGGTCATTTCCTTCAGAGGCGTCGATCAGGTCTTCACACGTGACGACGGAGCCACCGTCACCGCGCTGCAAAACCTGAGTTTCGACATCGGAAAACATGAATTCGTCGCCGTGCTGGGCCCCTCGGGCTGCGGCAAGTCCACTTTGCTGCGCCTGATCGCGGGCCTCGCATTTCCAACTGGCGGCGAAGTGGCGATCTATGGCGCCAAGGTGACGGAGCCACGCGACGAAATCGGCATCGTCTTCCAGCGTCCGACGCTGCTGCCGTGGTTCGACGTGCTCGGCAATGTCACCTTTCCCTTCCGCCACAAATATGGCCGCGTAACGCAAGCCGAAAAAGACCGCGCCTACGACCTTCTGAAGCTCGTCGGGCTCGAGCAATTCGCCAAAGCGCGCGTGGAGCAACTATCCGGCGGCATGCAGCAACGCGTGGGAATCGCGCGGGCGTTGCTGCTCGATCCAGACATTCTTCTCATGGATGAACCTTTCTCTGCTCTCGACGCGCTGAGCCGTGACGAGATGAGCTTCGAACTGCTGCGCATCTGGACGGAAAGGCCGAAGACTGTGCTCTTCATCACCCATTCGATCCCCGAAGCCGTGCTGCTCGCCGACCGCATCATCGTGATGACGCCTCGCCCCGGAGCCGTCCGCGAATTGCTGCAGGTGGAAGTTCCCCGTCCCCGTTCCTTCGACTCTCTCTCGGATCCCCGGTTCAATGCCCTCGCCAATCACATCCGCTCGCGCCTCTTCACCCGCCATGCGGCTTGACGCGACCTGCACCATGCGTCGTGCACTGGCTTTCATCGACCGCTTTGCGCCAGCGTTCGCCTTCATCGGCCTGCTGGTCGCATGGGAGCTCGGCTGCCGAGTGTTCAAAGTGCCGGCATTCCTGCTGCCTGCTCCCTCAATGATCGTGGCGGGAGCGCGCGAGCAGACGCTGGCCATCTGGAGCACACATTTATGGGCGACGATGCGCGTCGCGCTCATGGGATATGCGGTGGCGATCTGTATTTCGATCCCGCTGGCTGTGGCGCTCGCGTCGTCGAAGACGCTGGCGCGCACCCTCTACCCCATGATCGTGGTGGTCCACTCGACGCCCATCGTGGCTATCGCGCCAATCATTGTCGTGACGCTGGGCGCCTCCGATCTGCCACGCGTCGTGATCACTTTTCTCATAACCTTCTTCCCCATCGTGGTGACGACGACTACGGGCTTGCTCGCTACGCCCGAGGAGTTGATCGAGCTATCTCGCTCCTTGCGCGCCGATCGTGCGCGGGAGATGCTGAACATTCGGCTCCCTTATGCGCTCCCATACATTTTCAGCGCATTGAAGATTTCGACGACGCTGGCTGTCGTCGGCGCCGTGGTGGCTGAATTCGTCGCGGCTGAGCAAGGACTCGGATATTTCATCCAGTTCGCGACTTCGTTCTTTAAGATCAACCAGAGCTTCGCTGCATTGATTTTTCTGGTGGCGATGAGTTTGGCCTTCTTCCAGCTCATCAGCCTAGTCCAGCGTGTCTTCGCGCCGTGGTCGCTGCCGAAATCGGAGCGGTGAACGAATTCACGCTCGCAACCACAGAAAGGAACACAGGCTCTGAATTGGTCCAGCCAGCCAAGCACGGGAGTAGAAGCAGTCAGCGCCAAAGGCGTCGGTCATTGCTCCTTCAA
>CANGOK010000139.1 GCA_947455285.1 Beijerinckiaceae bacterium
AAGATGACGCGCCACAATGCGCCCAATTGTTGCTGGCGCGGCGAGATCCGCGCCACCATAAAGCAACAAAGTCGGCGTCTTCATTTGCGCAAGGGTCGACCAATTGAACTGGTTCAGAAGTTTTGGTCCCTGCCGGTTGCCGGCCAGCGCCTTGTGCTCCAGCTCGATCCAGGCTTTCGCCCCTGCTGGATTGGCTGATCGATATGACGGGCTCAACTCCCGGAAATCGGCAGGCAACTCATCAAAACCATTAAGACGCGATCCGGCGGTGGCGTCAGAAATTTCCTGCTCAGCAATATTGCCAAGCGATCCTGCGGAGACGATCAGCTTGCGCAAGCGAGACGGAAAAGACATGGCGTAATCTAGCGAAATAGTGCAGCCGGCCGCAGACGCTACGAGACTGAATTGCTTGAGGCCAAGAGCATTGGCGAGATCATCGATATCGCGCGCATATGAGCCAGGGCTGGCTTTATCGACGGGCTCAGAACCATAATGCCCACGACGCGACCAGGCGATGACCCGATAGCCCGCCCGGACGAATGCTGGCTCCTGATAAGCCCAGATCAGCGCGCTTCCCGTTGCAGGATGCATGAGAATGATCGCAGGCCCATCTCCACCGGAGTCACGCACAAAGACCTTGCCGGACGGCAGCTGGACGAGACCTTCCTTCATCGCCATACGTGCGGGAATAGGGACAGGCTCAAAGGGATCGGCAAGAAACGACTGCGCCATCGTTTCATCAGCCTCAACAATAAGCCCTGCAGTAACGGCTGCACCTATAAGCAACGCGGATCTGCGCGTGGCCTTGTTCGTTTCACGATTTTTATTCATTTGAACAGCGCCTCGTAAACTTTGGCCCATTTGGGCACCTGGCTGTCGATTTCGAAGGGCGTCATGTAAACGGCCTTGAACTTTTCACCATCCGGCCGGAGCGAAGGATCGCGCGGCGGGACGTCCGGATCCACGGGCATGTAGTCGGCGTCGCGAAACAATTGCTGCCCCTCGGGTGACGTCAGGAAATCCAGAAACAGCTTGGCGGCGTTTTCATGAGGCGCGGGCTTTGTGATCGACATGACGCCGAGCGCGGCCAGCGCAGGCTCCAACTTGATCCAGTCCACATGCGCGCCTTTGGCCGCGCTGATGCCCGGATGGTAATTGAAAATCTGCAGCCCGATCGCATATTCACCCGCAATCACCTGATCCAGCAATTGACGGGCGGAGACGCGCACCCCGGTCATGTTCTGGGTCGCGAGTTTACGCAGATAAGCCATGCCCTTTTCTTCGCTCATATGGGTAAGAACCGTTCCGATGAAGCCTGAAGATCCCGAGGCGGAGACATTGCTGCTCCATGCCATCTTGCCCTTCCACTTGGGATCGAGCAGATCCTCGAAGGTCTTGGGCTCGCTTCCTTTGGGAATGAGATCGGTGTTGAAGCCCGGCGTCAGAACGTAAAGATTGGCTGCGATCCAGCGCCCTTCGGGATCTGACAAGTGCTTGGGGAAACGCTTCGCGGCATCTGGTGACCAGCGCAGCACCATGCCTTCCCTGTCGAGCGTGACGACCTGTGAAAAGCCGTCAAAGATATCGGCCTGCATACGCCCCGCCTTGCCCTCGTTGAGAATGCGCAGCGTCACGTCGTTATGATCGGCCCGGACATAATTGACCTTCACGCCATATTTCTTCTCGAAGACGGCGGCGGCGGGCCGTACGAACTGATCGACGATTAGCGTCGTGTACCAGGTGAGCGAGCCTTCCTTCTTCGCCGCATCGATCAAAGCCTGATCAGCAGCGCGGCTTACGGATGCGTTTAGAACGCTGGCTGCGACGAGAGCGCCGAACATGACCGCCCTGCTTGCGATCCATTTGTGAGCCATCACGCCCTCCCCCAAAGCGGGTCTTCACGCTCGCGTTCTGCCAGCCAGTTTAACCCAAGCGTTGGGGCCGCCAAGCTAAAAGTGGCGAGATGACATGGCGCCGAAAGCCCGGCTATATTCGGACCAGCGATAAAAATATCCCCGGGAGGGAGCGATATGTTCAGATATTGCAGCATGGCGCTGGCCTTGATGCTGACCACGCCAGCGCTCGCACAGAACAGCGAGGGGCCTTACAAGGGCATGCAACTGCGGATCGTCATCAGCGCAGGCGTCGGCGGCGGATACGACGCTTACGCCCGACTGCTTGCGCGCCACATCGACAAGCATATCGCCGGACGGCCGGCCATCGTATTGCAGAACATGCCCGGCGCGGCAGGAATGCTCGCCACAAACTGGGCCTATAGCGTCGCGCCAAAGGACGGAACCGTTTTGCTGGCGACTTACAACGCCCTCATACCCGAACCCCTCTTCGGCAATTCAGCCGTACAATTCGATCCTATGAAATTCGAATGGATCGGGTCCATTGGCAAGCAACAAAACATCTGCGTCACCTGGCATACCAATCCCATCAAGACGATTGATCAGGCCATCGGTCAAAATCTAACGGTGTCTTCCACCGGTGCATCAGGTTTTTCAGCGACCATGGGTCTTGTGCTCAATGCGCTGCTGCAGACCAAGATCAAGGTTGTACTTGGCTATGCGACCAATGAGGCGCGGCTCGCCGTGGAGCGAGGCGAGTCAGATGGCATCTGCGGCCTATCATGGTCCACCCTGAAGGCGTCCAATCCCGACTGGATACAAAACAAGCGCCTTAACGTTCTCGTGCAGACCGGATCGAAACCTCATTACGAGTTGCAGGACACGCCATTGCTCGTTGATCTCGTGAAAGGCGAGGCGGATAAGAAAGTCGTGGAGCTGATTTCCTTCTCAGAAGATATGGGCAGACCTTTTGTCATGCCGCCGGGCACGCCAGAAAACCTCGTGCAAGCCGTGCGGCGCGGCTTCGACGCCACGATGGAAGACCACGACTTTCTGGAGGATGCGCGCAAGGGCATGATGGAGGTCGACCCGCTGACGGGCGAGGAAATGAAAGCCTCAATCGAACGCAACTACAAGGCTTCCCCCACTCTCATCAAACGCGCTGCGGAACTGTTGGCGAGCAGCGAGAAGAAATGATCAGGCTGGGTGCGGCATCAGTCCATGCGTAGTTAAAAACGCGGATACCCGCTCATTGAAACCCGGCGGGTCTTCAATGAAACAACAATGCCCGGTCCCAGGCATGATGACATGTTGCGAATGAGCGATGAGCCCGGCCGTGCGCGTTCCTCCCGCCAAGGCGCTGTCATGTTCGCCATTCACGATGAGCGTCGGCGTTTGATAGGCGCCAAGCCGCGGCGTCAGATCTGACACGGTCAGCGCCCCGAAAACATGCGCGATGGCTTCGGCGTCGAGAGCAACTCCGCGCTCAACGAATCCCTGGAGAAATGCGCGCCCCACGTCCGAGTCCGCCCAGCCCTGCGTCACGCCGTGACGCAAATGGCCAAGATGGTACTCACGCAGCGTTCCCGCCGCCGAATGAGCACGATAAGCTGCTATGCGATGATCGAACTGATTTTGCGGTCCCGACTGTCCTCCAATGAGAATAGTTCCGGAAAAAACGTCCGGATGATCGCAAGCCAACATCAGCGAGATCTTAGAACCGATGCTGCACCCCATGACCACGGCGCCCTGCGTGACATGAAGATCCCGCAGCACGCCCATGACGTCGTCGCCCATCTCGCGCAGACTGAAGGGCTGATGGGGTTTGGCGGAGTCGCCCCATCCCCGAAGGTCCATGGCGATGCAGGTGAAGCGGTCCTTGAACGCCTCGACCTGATAATCCCAAAGCCGCCGATCGAAAGGCAGCGCATGGATCAGCACAAGCGCAGGGCCAGACCCGGAAACCGTGTAGTGGATGTCGAGGCCATTGGCTGTGCTGACGGGCATGGAAAGCGCTCCAGATCTATAAGCTCAGGCTTCGAACCAGGTCCGCTGCCACGGGATAACCTCCACACGCCGCTGCCCCGCCTTGCAGAAAGGCTCCTCAAGGGCGATCGCCTGCGCCTGCGCAAGGGAATGCGCACGCAGGATGACGAGGCCCGCGGCATGACGCACGCCAGTTTCATCTTTCGTCGCGCCAGAGCCGAACATCAGCTTGCGATCGAGCAGATCCTGCAGAAAGGCGCGATGCCGGTTCATCATTTCCGCATCGGAGGCGGGCAGCGCCGGTGGGTCATCATTCATCCGATATAAGAGCACATAAAGCTGGTCCATACGCCGCACGTCAGCCATGTTCCTCTCCCGTTATGTGAGTTTAGTCCCGATAGCTCGGATCGATCTTGTCCAGCATCATCAACAAGGCTGGCCACATGTCGGGACGACCATTCTTGCCCGGCACATCATCACGGTCGTGCTGGCGCGCCGCATGTTCCTGCACCGCAGGCGAAAGCTGGATCAGCTTGCCGCCGCTCTGCATGGCCTCAAGCTGGATCTTGCAGCTCTTTTCCAGATTGAGCATGGCGTGGTAGGCGCGCCCAATGCTGGCGCCGCAAGTCAGCAATCCGTGATTGCGGAGGATCAGCGAATTCTTGTCGCCGATATCCCGCACGAGACGCGAGCGTTCGTCGAGATCGTCCGACTTGCCCTCGTAGTCGTGATAGGCGATGCGATTGTAAAAGCGCAGAGACTTCTGCGATAGAGGCAGCAACCCCTCTTCAAGACAGGCGACAGCCATGCCCGCAATCGTATGGGTATGGATAATGCAGACCACATCAGGCCGCGCGCCATGGATCGCTGAGTGGATCACGAAGCCAGCCGGATTGATTCCGTATTCGGACTGCGAAACGATATTCCCGTGAAGATCGACCTTGATGAGGTTCGATGCCGTCACTTGGCAGAAAAGCAAACCATAGGGATTGATGAGGAAATGCTCATCAGGCCCAGGCACGCGCGCCGAAATATGCGTAGCCAGCAGGTCGTCCATGCCATTGAGCGCTATGAGCCGGTAGCAGGCGGCAAGGTCGATACGCATCTTGCGCTCGGCCTCGCTGATGGGCGCCTCATGGATCTTGCGATGAATGGAAACTGGCGTCGTCGCCATGTCAGCCCCCCTCCCCGATTGTTGTTATCAGTCCTCACCCGCGCTGCGGCGTTGGCAACCCCAATTTCTGACGTAGGGTCTTACCCTCATAAGAGGTTCTGAACACACCCCTGCGCTGTAGCTCCGGCACCAAATGCTTCACGATCTGTTCGACACCCGTTGGGAACATGGGTGGGATCACGTTGAAGCCGTCGGCGGCTTCGTTGTGGAACCAGCTTTCCATCACATCCGCCACATGGGTCGGCGAACCGATCAGCTGGAAGTGTCCGCGCCCACCTGCGATCTTCTGATAGAGCTGACGGATGGTGAGCCCGTCCCTCCGCGCCGCCGCCAGCAACAGACCCGCGCGCGAAAAAACGTCGCCGCCGGGCGCCAATTCCGGCACCGGCCCGTCGATGTCGTATTTGCTCATGTCGGCCTGCATATACCGCGACAGCAGCGAGATCCCGACGTCGGGATCGATGAGATCCTGCAACTGCTGGAAGACTTCTTCCGCTTCAGCCTGCGTCTCACGCACCAGAATGCCAAAGCCCGGCATGATCAGAACCGCGCCGGGATCGCGGCCCGCCTCGCGCGCCCTGCGCTTCACATCACGATAGAAGATCTGCGCTTCCTCAAATGATTGCTGCGCTGTGAAAACGACCTCGGCAGTCTCGGCCGCGAGTTGACGCCCATCCTCTGAAGCGCCTGCCTGAACCACGATCGGTCGCCCCTGCGGCGACTTCGGGATCATCAGCGGCCCGCGCACCCTGAAGAACTCGCCTTCGTGATTGAGCACATGCAGCTTCGCCGGATCGTAATAATGCGCATGTTCTCGATCGAGGGTGATCGCATCCTGATCGAAACTGTCCCATAGACCACGCACCACCTCGACGAATTCGCGGGCGCGGCGATAGCGCGTTTCCTTGTTCGGATGAACGCCGCCGCCGAAATTGCGCGCCTCCGGCGGATGGGCTGACGTAACGACATTCCATCCACCTCGCCCGCCGCTCAAATGGTCGAGCGAAGCGAAACGGCGGGCGATGAGATAGGGCTGGTCGTAGGTCGTCGTCGCCGTGCAGACGAGGCCAATGTTTTCGGTCACTGACGCCAGCGCCGTCAGCAAGATCATGGGATCGATGCGCACGCCAATCGCAGTGCGTGGCAAGGTCTCGGGCGTGAACTTTTCGCCAGACAGCGAGTCCGCCGAGAAAATGAAATCGAACAGGCCCTCCTCAGCCGTCCTGGCGAGGCGGAGGAGTTTTTCAAAATCCAGCTCGGTATCAGGCCAGGCCTCGGGATGAAGCCATGAAGCCACGTGATGCCCCGATTGCGCCAGCATGAGGCCCAGCTTCATCTGGCGAGATTTGCCGCTATCGATCATTTCAATTCCTCATGCTGCTTGGGCGCCGAACAACGCCTCGCGATAGTCCTTCAGCACCAGCTTCGTCAGCCCCTCGCCCGACTGAATGCGTCCCAAGCCCGGCGCCAAGACGGCAGGCGCGCCATCCCGGAAAAACCGATCCCAGGCGCGGGCGTGACCATCGGTCCACGCATGTTCCAGCCAATCCCATTTGGCGAGCGCATGGGCGCGGATCATTTCGGGCCTCGGTCGTCCATCAAGCTGGGTGCGGACAACGGGATCATCCGGGTTCGTCAGAAGATCGGCGCTGAAGGAATCAGAAGTGAACAGCACATTCGCTTGCGCATGTGCGATCCAAATGGTCGAAAGCGTCTTGATGACGGGCTCATGGGGCGTGATCTGGGGAAAGCCGAAATCGCTCAGTGGGCGCCCAAAGATCATCCGCTCAGCCACAAGTCCCTCGCGGGGCTTACGCTGCATTTCGACGAGGCCGAGCAGCGGCAGATTCTTCATGATGCCAAGCACGCGCAAATCAGGGTAGCGATCGACCACGGCGCCGACATTGGTGATCGCGTCAGGTTCGCTACGCGAAATCATCACGGTGAGATGACGCGAGCCGATAATTCCCTCAAGCGCGGACATGAGCTGGTCGCGGTGCGCCAGCGGTCCGGTGTCGATCAAAAGGGCCTTCTCATCGCCAAGACAGACATATTTGTTGAAGGGCTCGAAGCCAGTGGCGCCCACGGGTCGCCAGCTGCGACCGGCGACCGGCTCGATGTCCGACAGGGCCAGCACGCCCGGCGCGATTTCGGCGATCCGGCTCATGATCGCGCCCCATTGGCTTGCCGCAGGCCCGTCTCGAACACATCGGTCAATTCCCGCGCATCCATGATCACCCCGCCATGGGTCGGCGCGATGATGTCGGCGGGATATTTCTGCAGGAGATCACGCAGTTTCGCGATGGTGATCTCGGCGTCGACATAGCGCGTCCAGCCAAGCGCGCCTTCAATGACCACCCGCGTGTCTTCAACGCGCGGCAGTTGCGCCAGCTCGTTGGAGGTCATCGCGCATTCACCCTCCATATGGTCGTGGGTGTAGGGGTAGCCGTCGCTCACGAAGAGGATCTTACGCTCTTCCTCATAGGCCCAGAGCGTGTTGACGAGATCATGCACGACGCCCTCGACGATGACGAAGGTGCGCCCGCCAAGATCAATCTTCTCCCCAGGCCCCATCGGCCGTAGCCGATGCGCCTCGCCTGGCGCATAAAGCTCGTAATTGCGCGTATCGCCGATCACGAGAGCCTCGGGGAAGGCCTTCAGCAGGCGGCCCAGGTTGCCCATATGGGGCGCTTCGGGATGGGTCGGAAAGATATAGTCGAGTTTGCGGCCGCCAAGCACCTTCTGCAATTGCGGCCACATGGACTCCCATGCAAAGGGCGGCGCAGTGTCGACGAGAACGCTGCGCTCCTCGCCCATCAGCAGAAAGCAGGAATTGTGATTGTGCAATTCCTTGCCGTTGACGGTGATGCGCAGGCAGCCCGTGAACCAGTAGGCGCCTGGCGCAAATTCGCGCGGGAAGACGGGAACGGTCTTGGGCACGCCCATGGCCATTGGCGCCCCGTCCTCATCAAGCCCCACCTCAAGATCACTTGCCATCGAGGGCCTTCCGAACGCGCGCGACGACATCGGGAGGCGTCGCCAGCACGCTTTTGACAAGCACAGCGATTTCCTCCCCCTTCATAGGCTCGATATCGAGCTGCAGACGCTTCGCCTCAGCCAAAAAGGCGGGATCCTGCATTGTGTCGTCGAAGGCCTTGCGCAAGGCCGCCACGCGAGCGGGTGGCACGCCGGGCGGCGCCACGAAAGGCCGCCCCGCTTCAAGACGCGACGTCAGAAGCTTCAGGGCGAGACGGTCTTCGTCGCTCTTGGCCAGCGTCTCCATAAGCGGATAGGCGCCGAGGTCGGGGTGGGACGGAGAGCTCCATTGGGCGAAGATGCGGATCTTGCCATTGGCGATCCAGTCTGCGTTCAGGGTCTTTAGGCTCGACCATGCGAGCGCGCCTAGGCCCTGCACCTCGCCGGCCTCCATCGCCTTGTGGATCTGCGCGGTGCCCTCGTAGCCGCTGACGATCTTGAATTTCGTCTTGAGAATAGCGTTCGCGACCAAGGGGAAATCAACCTGCGTGGTTCCCGAAGTCGTGGCGCCGATGATCAGCTCCTGCGAAAGCAGATCCTTCAATTCGCGGATGGGCGCCGTGTGCCAGGCATAGGCCACTTGAGTGTCGCGA
>CANGOK010000140.1 GCA_947455285.1 Beijerinckiaceae bacterium
CGCGATGGTTTCTTCCACGCCGACATGCATCCGGGCAATCTCTTCATCGATCGCAAGGGGCGGCTCTGCGCGGTTGATTTTGGCATCATGGGCAGGCTTGGCCTGAAGGAGCGGCGCTTCCTCGCCGAGATCCTCTATGGCTTCATCACCCGTGATTATCATCGCGTGGCCGAGGTGCATTTCGAGGCCGGCTATGTGCCCGAGCAACACTCGGTTGATGATTTTGCGCAGGCCGTGCGCGCCATCGGCGAGCCCATCCATTCGCGCAGCGCCGACCAGATCTCCATGGCGAAACTGCTGACCCTGCTGTTCGAGATCACCGCGCTCTTCGACATGCGCACGCGGCCCGAACTTGTCATGCTGCAAAAGACCATGGTGGTGGTGGAAGGCGTCGCGCGCAGGCTCGATCCGCGCCTCAATCTCTGGTCCACCGCCGACCCTGTCGTGCGCGGCTGGATCGAGGAAAATCTCGGCCCCATCGGCAAGCTAAGCGACGCTGGCCGCTCGCTCTCGCAGCTCGGCCGCGCGGCCATTGCGCTGCCCGAGATGCTCGATCGCGCCGAGCGGCTCACGACCAAGCTTGAAGAGGCGACGAAGCAGGGCTTCGAATTGTCCGCCGCCTCGGTCGAGGCCATCGGCCGTGCCGAGGGACGCGGCAATCGTTCGAGCGCCATAGCCTTGTGGGCTATCGCGGGCTTGCTATTGTGGATCGCTGTGAAGCTGTTGAACTGACGGGATGGCCGCACGATGAGCAAGCGCATCCTCCTGATCGTGGGTGGCGGGATCGCCGCCTATAAAAGCCTCGACCTCGTGCGCCGCTTGCGCGAGCGCGGGATGAGCGTGCGCGCCGTGCTGACGAAGGCGGGCGCCGAGTTCGTCACGCCGCTGTCGCTCGCGGGCCTCACCGGGCAAGAGGTGCATCAGGAGCTTTTCTCGCTCACCGCCGAGGCCCGCATGGGCCATATCGAACTTTCGCGTGACGCCGATCTCGTCGTGATCGCGCCCGCCACCGCAGACCTTCTCGCCAAGGCGGCGCAGGGCCATGCGGATGATCTGGCTTCAACCCTTCTACTCGCCACCGACAAGCGCATTCTGGCTGCGCCTTCCATGAACCTGCGCATGTGGCTGCATCCGGCGACCCAGCGCAATGTGGCGACCCTGCGCGGCGATGGGATGCTTTTCGTGGGACCGGGCGACGGCGCCATGGCCTGCGGCGAATTTGGCCCCGGACGCCTCAGCGAACCCCTGGAGATCGTTGCTGCCATCGAGGCGGCGCTGGCGGGCGATACGACGATTCCCCTGCCAGGCGCGCAGCCCGGCCCGCTGGCGGGACGGCGCGTGATCGTGACATCCGGTCCGACCCATGAGCCCATCGACCCCGTGCGCTACATCGCCAATCGCTCATCCGGCAAACAGGGCCACGCCATCGCGCAGGCGGCGGCTGGAGCGGGGGCGGAAGTCGTGCTGGTGAGCGGTCCCGTGACCGTGCCTGATCCCGCAGGCGTCAGGTGTGTGCATGTCGAGACCGCCCGGCAGATGCTTGAGGCGGTCGAGGCCGCGTTGCCTGCCGATATCTATGTCGGCGCCGCCGCCGTGGCTGACTGGCGCGTGGGCGCTGCGGTCGTCGAAAAGCTGAAGAAGGGACCATCCGGCCCGCCGACCCTTGGCCTTGTCGAAAATCCTGACATTCTCGCCACGGTGGCCAGCCATGCGAAGCGCCCCGGCCTCGTCGTAGGCTTTGCGGCGGAGACCGAAAAGGTGATCGACCACGCGCAGGCAAAGCTCGCCCGCAAGAAATGCGACCTCATCGTCGCCAATGACGTGAGCCCCGCCACGGGCGTGATGGGCGGCGACGCCAATACGGTGCATCTCGTCACCGGCGCCGGTGTCGAGACCTGGCCGACCCTGTCCAAGCAGGATGTGGCGAAGCGTCTTGTCGAACGGCTGGCGACGCTGGTGAAGGAGACGGGCGCTTGAACGGATCTCCCGTAAAGATCACGCTGGCGCGCCTGCCCCATGGGGAGGGCCTGCCGCTGCCCGCCTATCAGACGCCTGGCTCCGCAGGCCTCGACCTCATGGCCGCCATCGCGCACGGCGCCAAGCTCGTGATCGAGCCCGGCGCGCGCGAACTTGTGCCGACAGGGCTGCGGATTGAGCTGCCGCCCGGTTTCGAAGGGCAGGTGCGGCCGCGGTCGGGCCTTGCGCTGAAATCCGGCGTGACCGTGCTGAATTCGCCGGGCACGATCGACAGCGATTATCGCGGCGAGGTCGCGGTGATCCTCATCAATTTGGGAACGGAGCCTTTCGAGATCACGCGCGGCGCGCGGATCGCGCAGCTTGTCGTGGCGCCTGTCATTCAGGCGGTTCTCGTCGAGGCGAGCGAACTTGGCGCATCGACGCGCGGCGAAGGCGGTTTCGGCTCCACAGGCGTTGACGGAGCTGGCGCATGATCCTTCTTTCTCGTCGCTGCATGCTGGCTGTCGCCGCCGTGGTGGACATCGCGCTCCATGCGCGCCCAGCCCCTGTTGCGGCCAAGGCTCTGGCGGCGCGGCACAATTTGCCGCCCCGGCATCTCGAGACCCTGCTGCAGGCGCTGGTGCGGGCCAATATCCTCAAGGGCGTGCGCGGCCCGCGCGGAGGTTATGAGCTGGCACGCGAACGCCGCCGGATCAGCATGGGCGAAATCGTGCGCGCGACGCTGAACGACGCCGATGGCGGTGAGTTTGGCCCGGAGTCGCGCCTCATGCTGGAAGTGATCGAACCGCTGGCCTCGCAGGCGAGCGCCCAGTTCCTTGTGGCGCTGGAGGCGGTGAGCGTGGACGAGCTTTGCAGGAAGGCCGAGGCGGGCGCGGTCTTCGGGGCGAAAGAGGTTCATTCCGATTTCACCATCTAGTGAATGTTATTTGCTTTAATTACCGGAAATAAACCGGTAATCTGCCGAACGAACCTGAAAGGGAGAGCGCGATGAGCTTTGCAGACAAGAAGCCCGGCCGTGGCCGGATCTATGGCTCCATCACCGAGACGATCGGCGACACGCCGCTGGTGCGTCTGGACCGTCTCGCCAAGGAGAAGGGCGTCAAGGCCAATCTTCTGGCGAAACTTGAGTTTTTCAACCCGATTTCAAGCGTCAAGGATCGCATCGGCGTCGCCATGATCGAGGCGCTTGAGGCGGCTGGCAAGATCACGCCCGGCGCGACTCATCTCGTTGAGCCGACCTCCGGCAATACCGGCATCGCGCTCGCCTTTGTGGCGGCGGCGCGGGGCTACAAGCTCAGCCTCGTCATGCCCGAGTCCATGTCGATCGAGCGTCGCAAGATGCTTGCCTTGCTCGGCGCGGAGCTGGTGCTCACCCCTGCGGCGCAGGGCATGAAGGGCGCCATCGCCAAGGCGCAGGAGATCGTCGCCTCGAACCCTGACGCGATCATTCCCCAGCAGTTCGAAAATCCCGCCAACCCCGACATCCATCGCCGCACCACGGCGGAGGAGATCTGGAACGACACCGACGGCGGCGTCGATGTGGTCATCTCGGGCGTGGGCACCGGCGGCACGATCACTGGCGTCGGTCAGGTGCTGAAGGCCCGCAAGCCGTCGCTGAAGATGGTGGCGGTGGAGCCGGAGGATTCCCCCGTGCTTTCCGGCGGCCAGCCCGGCCCGCACAAGATCCAGGGCATTGGCGCGGGCTTCGTGCCGGGCGTGCTTGATCGCGGCGTGATCGACGAAGTTGTGACGGTCGGCAACCAGACCGCCTTCGAGACCTCGCGTCATCTGGCGCGGGTCGAGGGCATTCCGGTCGGCATCTCCTCGGGCGCCGCTGTGGCGGCTGCGCTGGAGATCGGCGCTCGCCCCGGCATGGAGGGCAAGAACATCGTGATCATCATCCCCTCCTTCGCCGAACGTTACCTTTCGACGGCGCTGTTCGAGGGGCTGTGAGCAGAGGTTCAGGCCTTAAACACATATGCTAGGAGGCCCCGGTTCGCCGGGGCCTTTTCATTTGGGATGTGCTCCGCTACCCCTTGGCCTGTGATGCGGAGGCTCCCCATGAATACGATCATCGTCGAACGCCATGACAAGGTCTGCCTCGTGCGCCTTAACCGCCCGCAAGCCCTCAACGCTCTCAACGCCGAACTGATCGATGAGCTGAACGTTGCGCTCGACGCCTATGAGGCGGACCCCGAGCTTGGCTGTCTCGTGCTCACCGGCTCCGACAAGGCTTTCGCCGCTGGCGCCGATGTGAAGGAGATGCAGTCCAAGACCTATATGGACGCCTATCTCGACGACTTCATTTCCAAGTGGGAGCGCATCACCCGCACCCGCAAGCCGGTGATCGCGGCTGTGGCGGGCTTTGCGCTCGGCGGGGGCTGTGAACTCGCGATGATGTGCGATTTCATCCTCGCCGCCGACAACGCCAAATTCGGCCAGCCCGAAATCCGCATCGGCACCATTCCGGGCGCCGGCGGCAGCCAGCGCCTCACCCGGTTCGTCGGCAAGTCCAAGGCCATGGAGCTCTGCCTCACTGGCCGCATGATGGATGCGGCGGAAGCGGAACGCTGCGGCCTCGCTTCGCGCGTTTTGCCGCTCGCGGATCTAGTGCCCGAGGCGCTGAAAGCCGCCGCCACAATCGCGGGCTTCTCGCGGCCTTCAGTGATGATGGCGAAGGAAGCCGTGAACCGCGCTTACGAGACTACGCTCGCCGAAGGCGTGCGCTTCGAGCGGCGCCTGTTCCATTCCACTTTCGCTACGCAGGATCAGAAGGAAGGCATGGCCGCCTTCGTTGAAAAGCGCAGCCCGAATTTCACCAATCGCTGAGGTTGCTCATGACTGCCCCCCTGCGCGGCGTGATCGCCGCCATCGCGACGCCCATCACCGTTGATCACAAGCCCGATGCGGCGCGTTTCCTAAAGCTCGCCCAACATCTTCTCGACCATGGTTGCGATGCGCTGAACGTGCTTGGCACCACCGGCGAGGCGACCTCCTTCGCGCTTGGCGATCGTCTGGCTTTGATGAGCGCGGCGGCGGGCTCGCTTGATCGTTCGCGCATGATGGTTGGCACTGGCGCGGCGGCCCTTGGCGACGCCATCGCGCTCACGCGCCACGCGGCGGAGCTCGGCTTCGCCGGGGCGCTCGTGCTGCCGCCTTTCTATTACAAGGGCGTGAGCGAGGATGGCGTCTTCGACTATGTTTCCGCCATCGTCGAGGCGAGCGCGGCGACGCCCGTTCCCCTCTATCTCTATCATTACCCGGCGCTTTCCGGCGTGCCTTATACGCCCGAGCTGGTGGGGCGCTTGATCGAGGCCTTCCCCTCGCGCGTGGTCGGCTTGAAGGATTCCTCGGGCGATCTCGCCTTTGAGCGCCTGCTGGCGGAGCGTCACAAAAGCTTCTCGGTCTTCCCCGCCAACGAGGCGACCCTGCTTGAAGGGCGCGGCGGCATTTTCGCGGGCTGCATTTCGGCGACCTGCAACCTCAATTCGGATCTCTGCGCCAAGGCCTGGCATGAGGGCGACGCGAAGGCCCTCGAGACCGCTGTCGCCATCCGCAAGCTCTTCGACGGCAAGCCGCTGGTCGCTGGCGTGAAGGCGGGCCTGGCCCATCTTCACGCCGATCCGGTTCTGGCCCGTCCCATGCCCCCGCTGACCGCCTGGGCGCAGTCAGATGCGGCGGATCTGGCCGTTCGCCTCGATGGAGCGCGCAATTGAGCAGCTTTCGCCAGAGAATCTTGGCGAATGCGCCCTTCATGGCGTTGACGACCTGACCCCATCGCGGCTATAAGCCAGCCACTCGCCGTGGCCCCCGGGGTCCGGCACAGACTTTTTTGCGGCTGGCCCACGGGCGGCCAGCTCTACCGAGGAAATCATGGCTAACACAGCTTCAGCCAAAAAGGCCGTCCGCAAGATCGAGCGCCGCACCGCGGTGAACCGTTCGCGTCGTTCGCAGATGCGCACCTATGTCCGCAAGGTCGAAGAGGCCATCGCCTCCGGCGACGCTTCGGCCGCCCAGGCCGCTCTCCATGCGGCCGAGCCGCTGGTGATGCGCGCTTCGCAGAAGGGCATCATTCACAAGAACACCGCCTCTCGCAAAATCTCGCGCCTGACGGTGCGTGTGAAGGCTCTCGCGAAGTAAGCTTTTCTTTCATGTGACGTAGGGTTCACATGGATCAGTTTTGAAGCCCGGCGCAACAGCGCCGGGCTTTTTCGTTGCCGCAGCACTGCGGAAATGAAGCGCGTTAATCCTTAATGCGAAGACTAAAAAAAGATTCCAGCGGTTTCCATGTGGGCATAAATTAGCGATCAATTTCAGCGGGTTAATGGCAAAGGCGGAATTCTTTGAAGAGGACGGCCGCTTGACTCTCTCGTCGACGTCGCCGGACCATGAAAACCGCCTTCGTAACGATTGCGGCGGCTGCGCTGTATGGTCCGACCAAAGTGAATTGAATCAGGCGCTTGTGAGCGTCAATCCAAAAAAAAAAGCAATTTTTGGCCACATTCCCAAAGGTCAGATCAAAGGGGTGGGAACATGATGGTTGCGTGTCGATCCGAGTGTGCTACTCGTTAACCACGGTCGCTATGGACGAAGGTTCTGCGGATCCTGACGAAAAACGCTCTAATGCGTGTATTTCTTGGGGTACGTGAAGCTTTTCGAATGTAACGTTTTAAGTTTTCCGGCTTGAAAATCCCGGAAACCTTGTCTTTGCTTCCGAGGTCGCCTTCTTAGGCGTATCTGAACAGTTGTAATGGGGCATCGTTGCAGATTATTTCTGCAAATGGGGGATCTATGCTTTACGTCGACATCACCTTCGACTTGAGAGATTTCCTGGCAGGTTGTTCTGTCGCCGGCCCCCGCTTCTTTTCTGTTTGCCCTGACGCTCGCAATGCGTGGTCCTGAACCCGCTAGCCTGAATCCGGGCGAACATGTGCGTTCGCCATAATCGCTTTTTCGAAACGCCTCCACTTCATTCAAAAGAAGCTGCCTGACATGATGAACTTTCGCGCGTCCGCGCCGCGTCTCGAAGCCGCGCAGACACAGACCGATAGCGACGGCTCCCATGCCGAAGCCTGGAAACGGACCTGCCGCCGCCTGCGCGCCGAACTTGGTGAAGATGTCTTCACGTCATGGTTCGGTCGTCTGGAGCTGGACGCGGTTCGCGATGGCGTCGCGCTTCTTTCGGTTCCCACTCGTTTTCTCAAGAGCTGGATCCAGTCCCATTACACGGACAAGATTCTCGCTACGCTGACGGCTGAAGCGCCTTCGGTCACGGCTATTGTCGTGGATGTGCGCACATCGGCGCGGCCTGCGCCCGCGCGCGGCGTGTCGCCAGAGAGCCGTCCTTCCCAGCCTGCGGGCGCCGTTGGCGCTTCTTCGCCTGGTTTCCTTGTTGATCGGCCTGCGCCGATGTTCGAAGAGGCGCCCCGCGCCCCTGACGCCCCGCGCGCCTTGCGCGCCCAGCCCGTTTCTGACGCGGATGGCCTTTCGAGCTCGCCGCTTGACCGCCGTCTCACGTTCTCGACGTTCCTGGTCGGTAAATCGAACCAGCTCGCCCATGCAGCCGCTCAGCGGATAGCTTCTGCTGCGCCCGGCGAGACCCCGATCTATAATCCGCTCTATATCCATTCCGCAGTGGGCCTCGGAAAGACCCATCTGTTGCAGGCCATCGCCCATACGGCGGGCGAAGCTGGAAAGCGCGTCATTTATCTCACCGCCGAGAAGTTCATGTATCGCTTCGTCTGCGCCCTCAAGGCCCAGACCGCGATCGCCTTCAAGGAGAAGCTGCGCGGCATCGACGTGCTGGTGATCGACGACGTGCAGTTCCTGCAGGGCAAGTCGATCCAGCAGGAGTTCTGCCACACGCTGAACGCGCTGATCGATGCCGGCCGCCAGATCGTCGTCGCCGCCGACCGGCCCCCGTCCGAACTCGAAAGCCTCGAAGAGCGCGTGCGCTCGCGTCTCGCCGGCGGGCTTTGTGTCGAAATGGGCGCGCTTGATGAGCAGCTGCGTCTCAAGATTCTGGAAATGCGCATCGCCGCCGCCAAGGCCTCGCAGCCGGGCTTCGACGTGCCTGCGCCCGTCGCCGCCTATGTGGCGCGCGCCATTGAGACCAATGGCCGCGACCTTGACGGCGCCGTGAGCCGCCTGCTCGCCCGCGTCACCCTCACGGGCGCCGCGCTGACAGTCGAGACGGCGGAGGACGCGATCCGCGATCTCGTGCGTACACGCGAGCCCAAGCGCGTGAAGATCGAGGACATCCAGAAGCTGGTGGCGACCCATTACAACGTGAGCCGCGCGGATATCCTGTCCTCACGCCGCACCGCGACCGTGGTGCGCCCCCGCCAGATCGCCATGTATCTGTCGAAGGTGCTGACGCTGCGTTCGCTGCCCGAGATTGGCCGCCGCTTTGGCGGACGCGATCATACGACTGTGCTGCATGCCGTGCGCAAGATCGAGGGTCTGGCTGGCAAGGATGGCTCGCTCTCCGAGGAGATCGAACTCCTGAAGCGGATGCTCGTGGAATAGC
>CANGOK010000141.1 GCA_947455285.1 Beijerinckiaceae bacterium
AGCGCGTTGAGCAGCTCGCCGGGGTCCACTGCGAATTTGGGTTTAGAAGTCAGGGTCGCCATGTCAGGCAGCCTCCACGTCCGGGAGATCCGTAAAGAGCTGCGCGATCAGTCGGCGCACCTCGTGAACATCTTCACTCGTAACAAGGCGCAGGCGGTCGCGCGCTGCGCCGACGCCGCCCTCTGGGCGAGCGTGATCCGCATAGGCCGCCAGATGCTTTCGCGCATGGCGCAGCCCCGACCGCTCGCCAAAGAGGCGCAGCAAGCCCTGATAATGTTCCAGCGCCGCCTCTGCGCGTTCGCTCGGCGAGGGCTGATTAAAATGCCCGCCCGCAAGGCCGGTGGCGATCTCACCCACCAGCCATGGTCTGCCCATGGCCGCCCGGCCGATCATGACGCCCTGCGCGCCAGAGGCCGCCATCATGGCTTGCGCGTCCGCCAATGAGGCGCAATCGCCATTGGCCACCACCGGAACGGAGACCGCGTCCACCACGGCGCGGATCGCGCCCCAATCAGCGACGCCCTTGTAGAACTGGCAGCGGGTGCGCCCGTGGATGGTCACAAGCTGCACGCCAGCCTCTTCAGCGCGCCGGGCAAGATCAGGGGCGTTAAGGCTTCGCTCATCCCAGCCGAGCCGGGTCTTGAGCGTGACGGGAATAGACACCGCCTTGACCGTCGCCTCGATGAGCCGCAGGGCGAGATCGGGGTCGCGCATGAGGGCCGAGCCCGCGTAGCCGCCTGTCACGCGCTTGGCGGGGCAACCCATATTGATGTCGATGATCGCCGCGCCGGACGCTTCAGCCAGACGCGCCGCCTCGCCCATCCAATGGGGATCGCAACCGGCGATCTGAACGACATGAAGATCAAGGCCCTCACCCTCGGCGCGAACCCGGCTTTCTTCCTCACCGCGCACATAATCATCGGAGGCGACCATTTCCGATACGACGAGAGAAGCGCCGAACCGGGCGCTGACGCGCCGCATGGCGACATCGGTGACACCGGACATGGGCGCGAGCACTGCGCATCCCGGCAAGTCGAGCGGTCCGATGCGTAGAGATTTGCTCAAATTTTCAGCAATCAGCGACATGCCTACACTATAATCATTTTTGTGCACTGCGCAATAATTGGCTGAAGCGCCCCGTTTGACGGAAGTGCTGAAACCAGCGACACAATCGAGCATTGCCGAGTTGGTCCATCCAAGAGAGAACCAAGCCCCGATGCCCTCTTCCTCTGTAGCTATTGTTGTGGTCGCCGCAGGCCGGGGTTCGCGCGCAGGCGAAGGGGTTCCCAAGCAATATCGTACGTTAGCCGGCGAACCGTTAATCACCCACGCCCTGCGCGCGCTGCATAGAGGCGCGCCGCAGGCCCGCTTGCTGGTGACGATCCACCCAGACGATCGGGCGCTCTACGACGCCGCAGTGGCCTTGCTGGGCCCTGCGGCCCGGCAGTCGCTTCTGGAGCCGGTGGCCGGAGGCGTCACCCGGCAGGCGAGCGTCAGGGCGGGGCTGGAGGCTTTGGCGAGCGTGGCCCCTGTCCTCGTCCTGATCCATGATTGCGCACGCCCCTTTGTCAGTCCGGCGCTCATCGCCCGAGCAATCGCAGCAGCCGATGCGAATGGCGCAGCCGTGCCGGGCCTGCCCGTCACCGACACGATCAAGCAAGTGGGCGCAGAAGGCCGGATTGAATCGACGCCGCCCCGCGCGCAACTGCGCGCCGTGCAGACGCCCCAGGCCTTTCGTTATGATCTGATCTTGTCAGCCCACCGCCTGGCCGCCTCCACGGGCTATAACGAGTTGACTGACGATGGCGCGGTGGCGGAATGGGCGGGCCATGCGGTGCATGTCTTCGAGGGAGACCCGGCGAATATGAAAGTCACCAACCCCGAAGACTTCGCCGCCGCAGAAGCGCGGATGCTGGGTCAGTTGATGGACGTGCGCACCGGACAGGGATTTGATGTCCACGCCTTCACTGAGGGCGATCATGTCTGGCTGGGCGGCGTCTCCATTCCTCACACCAAGGCCCTGCTCGGCCATTCGGACGCGGATGTCCTCATGCACGCCATCACTGACGCGATTTATGGGGCGTTGGCGGATGGTGATATTGGCTCTCATTTCCCGCCCTCCGACCCTCAATGGAAGGGTGCCCCATCAGACATCTTCCTGCGCCATGCTGTCCAAAGGGTCCGCGAGCGCGGCGGCATCATCTCGCATGTGGACGGGACCGTGATTTGCGAAGCGCCGAAGGTCGGCCCGCATCGCGACGCCATTCGCGCGAAGCTCGCAGAGTTCATGGGCCTAGATGTCTCACGCGTGGCGGTGAAGGCCACGACCTCCGAACAACTCGGCTTCACCGGCCGCCGCGAAGGCATCGCCGCCATGGCGCTGGCGACAGTGCGGCTGCCTTCTTGACCAGCGGATCGCTTCTGCTCACGATCAGCGCCTCACGACCCCCACCCCTGCCCCTCCCCACAAGGGGGAGGGTCGGCCGCGCCAGCGGACGGGGTGGAGGTCTGCGCATCTGGGGAATTAGCTAGACTAACGCAGAGGAAACCGGATGACTTCCCCCTTCGACGACGCCCTCCTCAACCGCGCAGCCGCCCTCATAAAGGCCTATGCCGCGCGAGGCGAAATGATCGCCACGGCTGAATCCTGTACGGGCGGATTGGTCTCGGCCCTGTTGACGGAAATCTCGGGTTCATCGGCGGTCGTCGACCGGGGCTTCGTAACCTATTCCAACGAAGCCAAGCAGGCGATGCTTGGCGTCCCCGAGGTGTTGCTCGCCAAGCATGGCGCGGTGAGCGAACCGGTCGCAAGGGCCATGGCTGAGGGGGCTCTGGCGCATTCACGGGCACATGTGACGGTCGCCATCACTGGCGTCGCCGGGCCGGGCGGCGGCAGCGCGGAGAAGCCGGTCGGCCTCGTCCATTTCGCCTGCGCCAGACGCGGCGGCGAGACCATCGCTCTGGAGCGACGTTTCGGCGACATCGGGCGGACCGAAGTCCGCCGCGCCGCCCTGCTCTGCGCGCTCGATCTGTTCGAGGCGCGGCTATCCTGATTACAGCGCCTCTTCGCGATGGAAGCCGAGAGCTTCCTGCGCAGCGCGGTCCGAATAGCTGAAGATCACGCAATCCTCATTCGCGTGGAAAGCGAAGTCGCACCACGAGGGGGCGACGAAAATGTCGTGAGGCGAAAAGGCGAAACGCTCGCCCGCGATCACCGCGACGCCCGAGCCTTCTGCGACGTTGAAGACGATGTTCTCGGTCGTGCGCCAAGCCTTGCCTGCAAAGCCCTTCGGCAGAAACTGCATGAAGGCGGCCATGGTCGGGAACGGATATTTGCCATTGGCCGGATTGGCGTAGCGCAGCTTGACGCCGTGGCAGGCATGCAGCGGCTGTGTCTTGTGCAGATGATGCAAAGCCTCAAGCGTGCGGGCGTAGGGATATTTCAGAAGAGGCGAACCGGAGGCGTCGTCCTTGTAATCCACCGGCAAAAGGGCCGAGCCGAAGGCGGCTGCGGAATCGCCCTCGGTGCGATAGAGCGGCTGCGTGTCGGACGGATAATCCTCGCGGAAGGTGGCGCCGAAGAATTTCGTGAAAGCGGAATCAAGACCGTCCATCCAGACCACCGGCTCGTCGCCGATGTTTCCGTGATCGTGCCACGACCAGTTGGGCGTCACGATGAAATCGCCGGGATTGATCATCACCCGCTCGCCATTCACCGAGGTATAGGCGCCCTTGCCCTCGACAACGAAGCGCAGGGCGTTGGGCGTATGGCGATGGGCTGAGGCGATCTCGCCTGGCTGGATGATTTGCAGGCCGGTGAATAGCGTGTTTGCGATGAAGCTGGAGCCGGGCATATGCGGGTTCTCAAGCATCAGCACGCGACGCTCGGCGTCCTTGGTTCCAATGAGTTCGCAGGAGCGCAGAAGCTGCCGCTTCAAAACATCCCACTTCCAATGAGTTGGAAGGCAAGGCGAACCTGGTTTCTGAGAAACTGTGCGCTCCCACAGGGGATTGAGGCCAAGCGAGCGAATGTCCTTCGAGAAGACCGCAAGTTCTGGGGTCTGGGTGGCGGCTTGCGACATCGATCGTCTCCTCGAATTTTCAAATCATTAGATTGGAAGGCTGCTGTCATGGCGCCCCTCCCGTCAAGTCCCGGCTGGTGCTCAGGGCTCGTCAGCGGGCGCCGGATTGGTTGGCGCTGGGGCGATCTTTGGGCGGCCATAGACATAGTCCGCACGCTTCTCGAAGGCTTCCGAAAATTTGCGGAAAGCTGTGTCGAACATTGAGCCCATCAGCAGCCCAAGGGTGCGGCTGCGGAATTCGTAATCGATGAAGAATTCCACATTGCAGGCGGGCGTCCCCTTGTCCTGATCTCTAAAAACCCAGCGGTTTTCGAGGCTTTGAAACGGCCCGTCTACGTATTCCACCAGGATCGCAAGGCTGGCGCGGTCAAGCGTCACGCGGCTTGTGAAGGTCTCGCGGATCGCGCGATAGCCCACTTCCATTTCCGCAAGGATCACGTCCTGACCCTTGTCGTTTGTGATGCGGCGACGCACGCGCATGCCCTGACAAAGCGGCAGGAATTTCGGATAGGCCTCGACGTCAGCGACGAGGTCGAACATGTCTGCGGCGGAATGGCGCACACGGCGGGTCGTGCGAAAGGACGGCATGGGGTTCCTGAACCTGAGCTGCGCCCTCTTAGCACAGCGGACGCGCCGGACACTATGCGCCAAGGCTTGCGAAAGTTCAGGAGGACGGTTTGTCGCCCCCTTTCGCCAGATGATCGCGAAAGCCGCCTGCATCAGGCAAGCGGGCGAGGAACTGGGCGATTTCATAGCGGGTGCGCAGGATGAATATCGTGCGGTTGCGCCGCTCCCGTTCAATGGTTCCCATGATGCGCGGCGCGACCTCGTTCGAAAAGTTCAGGATGTCGCGAAAACGCGGCAGTCTCAGACGTTGCACGAGACTCAGGTTGGACTTGCCATTGACCGGCGCGCGGATCGCTTGGCGAAGCACTGCAAGCGCGCAGACCGTGACGGGCAGGTCGACCCAGATGAACCAGTCGGCCCTTGGAACGCGCAAGTCGAAGGTGGCGACATCGTTGCCGGTCATCACCCAGTCGGCTTCCTCGGCGAGGGTGCGAATGCGTTTGCGCCAGGCTGAAGGATCTCCTGCGCCCTCGAAAGCGGCCTGCTCCTGCTCGATATCGATCAGGGGAAGAGAGAAGCGTTGCGATATGAGCTTTGCGATGCGGCCCCGCCCAGAGCCGCGATTGCCCACCACGAGCACGCGCCGCGGCGGCTCAACCTGAAACCGGCGCGGTAGCTCCATATGATCCCTCGAGTGTTACTGGGTTCGCGCGAGCCTCGCCGCCTTAAGCTTGGCGAAATCCTCCCCCGCATGATGGGAAGACCGCGTAAGCGGAGAAGCCGATACCAGCAGAAACCCCTTCGCCCCCGCTACGGTTTCATAGGACTTGAATTCTTCCGGCGTAACGAAGCGCAGCACCGGATGATGCTTTCGGGTGGGCTGGAGATATTGGCCGATGGTGAGGAAATCCACATCGGCTGAGCGCAGGTCATCCATGAGCTGGAGCACTTCGTTGCGCTCCTCGCCAAGCCCCACCATGATCCCTGACTTGGTGAAAATGGTCGGATCAAGCTCCTTCACCCGCTGCAGCAGACGGATGGAGTGGAAGTAGCGGGCGCCGGGGCGCACGTTCAGATATTTTGAGGGAACCGTCTCCAGATTGTGGTTGAAGACGTCAGGCCGGGCCGCAACCACAACCTCGAGCGCGCCTTCCTTGCGCAGGAAGTCAGGCGTCAGGATCTCGATCGTGGTTCCCGGCGAGCGGGCGCGAATAGCCAGAATGGTCTGCGCAAAATGCTCCGCTCCGCCATCGGCGAGATCGTCGCGGTCGACTGAGGTGATGACCACATGGCTGAGGCCGAGCTTGGCGACGGCGTCAGCGACCTTCTCGGGTTCGGAGACATCGAGCGGCGCAGGCATGCCCGTGCGCACGTTGCAGAAGGCGCAGGCGCGCGTGCAGGTGTCGCCCATGATCATGAAGGTGGCGTGCTTCTTCTCCCAGCACTCGCCCATGTTCGGGCAGCCAGCCTCCTCGCAGACCGTGACGAGGTTATGCTCCTTCACGATGCGGTTGGTCTCGGCCCATTGCGCCGAACCCGGCGCCTTGACCCTGATCCAGTCCGGCTTGCGTAGCAGGGGCTGATCGGGCCGGTGGGCCTTCTCGGGATGACGAGGCTTTTCGGAAGGCTTGGCCTCGCCTGCGCCAGCCTGCCGGCGGGGATCCTTGTCGATGTCGAAGACGACTGCCATGGGTCAGGTCCTGATGTGCGGCGCCGCCGCTTGGTTTCGCTATCTAGGCCGCGCCGAGGGCGCGCGCAATCATTGCCTGCGCGGGGCTGCCCTGCGCGCATCGCCGGGCGTGCCAAGCCAGATGACATGCCTGCGCCCGCTTTTGCCCCGATGCGCCTTGGCGGTCGTCTCCTCGACCGCAAAGCCAGCGCGGGAGAAGCGCTCAGCGAAGGCCCTGTCAGGCCCCTGCGACCAAATCGCCAGAACGCCGCCGCCAGTGAGGGCGCGGCGGGCGCGTGCGAGGCCTGCGAGGCTGTAGAGGCCGTCGTTTGAAGCGCGCGTCAGACCATCAGGACCATTGTCGACGTCGAGCAGGATTGCGTCCCAACCCCCTGCCCCGATCAGATCGGCGACATCCGCGACCTCGACCGTCACACGCGGGTCATCAAGGCAACCGTTGAAGAGCGGCGCCATGGGACCGCGCGCCCAGTGGACGACCGCAGGCAACAGCTCCGCCACAACGACCTCCGCCCCTGGACCGAGCACGGAAAGCGCGGCGCGCAGAGTGAAGCCCATGCCGAGGCCGCCAATGAGAATGCGGGGCTTTTTACGCCCGGCGATCCTTGCGCAGGCGAGCGTCGCCAGCGCCTCTTCGGAGCCGCTGAGGCGGCTGTTCATCAACTCGGCGCCAGCGAGGCGGATGGAGAACTCGTCGCCGCGTTGCGACAGCTTGAGTTCTCCCCCGCCCGGTATCTCCGTTCGGTCGAGATGGACCCAAGGGATCATGTCAGCTGTGGATCACGCGCCCATAGGCGTCCATCACGGCCTCATGCATCATTTCGGACAGGGTCGGATGCGGGAAGACGGTGTGGATCAGCTCTTCTTCCGTGGTCTCGCAGTTCATGGCGATGACATAGCCCTGAATGAGCTCGGTCACTTCCGCGCCGACCATATGAGCGCCAAGCAGCTTGCCCGTCTTGGCGTCAAAGATGGTCTTCACGAGGCCGTCAGGCTCGCCAAGCGCGATGGCCTTGCCGTTGCCCACGAAGGAGAAGCGGCCAACCTTGACCGTATAGCCCGCTTCCTTCGCCTTCGCCTCGGTGAGGCCGACGCTCGCCACCTGCGGATGACAATAGGTGCAGCCGGGAATCATGGCCTTGTCCATGGCGTGGGTATGCAGGCCCTTGATCGTCTCGATGCAGATCACGCCCTCGTGCTCCGCCTTGTGGGCGAGCATGGGCGGGCCGGCGACGTCGCCGATGGCGTAGACGCCGGGGACATTGGTGCGGCCAAGACCGTCGGTCACGATGGCGCCGCGATCCATCTTCACGCCGAGCTTTTCAAGCCCGAGGTTCTCGGTGTTACAGACGACGCCCACAGCGGAAATCATGCGTTCCGCCTTGAGGGTCTGCTTCACGCCCTTGTCGTCCTCCACCGTGCAGGTGACGTCATTGGCGCCCTTCTCGACCTTCACCACCTTGGTGGAGGTCATGATCTTGATGCCCGCCTTCTCGAACCGCTTGCGCGCGATGGCCGCGATCTCGGCGTCTTCGACCGGCATGATCTGCGGCAGCACTTCGACGACCGTCACTTCGGCGCCCATGGTGGCGTAGAAGCTGGCGAATTCGATGCCGATGGCGCCCGAGCCCATGACGATGAGCGACTTCGGGAAGGCCGAGGGAACCATGGCCTCGAAATAGGTCCAGATCAGCTTGCCATCAGGCTCGATGCCCGGCAGCACGCGCGGACGCGCGCCGGTGGCCACGATGATGTGCTTGGCCTGATAGGTCCCCGCCCCCAGCACGCCCTTCGGCACGGCGTTCTGCGGCTGAACGACCGGCTTGGTCGAGGGGCCGACCGTGACTTCGCCGACCTTGGAGATGGTCGCCTCGCCCCAGATCACATCGACCTTGTTCTTCTTGAGCAGGAAGGCGACGCCGCCGTTGAGCTGCGCAGAGACGCCGCGTGAACGCTTCACGACAGCGGCCGGATCAAAGGTCACCTTGCCCTCGATCTTGAGGCCATAGGCCTCGGGATGCTGGGCGTAGTGATAGATTTCAGCCGAGCGCAGCAGCGCCTTGGTGGGGATGCAGCCCCAGTTGAGGCAGATGCCGCCCAGATGCTCGCGCTCGACGAGCGCAGTCTTGAAGCCGAGCTGCGC
>CANGOK010000142.1 GCA_947455285.1 Beijerinckiaceae bacterium
GCGTCAGCGTCGCAACACGGCCCGCGCCTGACTTTCGCCTTCGACGTGACATTAGGTCTGATTGATCCGACCGGCGTTTTCCGTCATGGAGAACGCCGGTTCAGTCGTTTGCGGTCCAGAGGCTTCATCGGGGCCGACCGCCCGCGTGCAAGGGGTTCATCATGGCCAAGTGGGTCTATACTTTCGGCGATGGCAAGGCCGAGGGCGCGACGCAGATGCGCGATTTGCTCGGCGGCAAGGGCGCGAATCTTGCGGAAATGGCGAATTTGGGCCTGCCCGTTCCCCCCGGCTTCACCATCACCACCGAGGTCTGCACCTGGTTCTATGCCCACGAGCGGCAATATCCACAGGAGCTTGCCGCTCAGGTCGAGGCTGCGCTGGCCTATGTCGGCGAGATCGCGGGCCACACCTTCGGCGACGAGGCCAACCCCCTGCTGGTCTCGGTGCGCTCGGGCGCCCGCGCCTCCATGCCCGGCATGATGGATACGGTCCTTAACCTTGGCCTCAACGACCACACCGTGGCCGCCGTTGCGAAGTCAGCGGGCGACGAGCGTTTCGCCTGGGACAGCTATCGCCGCTTCATCCAGATGTATTCCAACGTGGTGCTCGATCTCGGCCATCACAATTTCGAAGAGATCCTCGAAGACTACAAGGACATGCACGGCCATATGCTGGACACCGACCTTGACGCCGACGACTGGCGCGAGGTGGTCAAGCGTTACAAGGCCTGCGTCGAGGAAGAGACGGGCAAGCCCTTCCCGCAGGACCCGCGCGCCCAGCTCTGGGGCGCAGTGGGCGCCGTTTTCGGGTCGTGGATGAACCAGCGCGCGATCACCTATCGCCGCCTCAACGACATTCCCGAAAGCTGGGGCACGGCGGTCAACGTGCAGGCGATGGTCTTCGGCAATATGGGCGAGACCTCGGCCACCGGCGTCGCCTTCACGCGCAATCCGTCCACGGGCGAACATGAGCTTTATGGCGAGTTCCTCATCAACGCGCAGGGCGAGGATGTGGTGGCCGGCATTCGCACGCCCCAGAACATCACGGAAGTAGCGCGCATCGCCGCCCATTCCGACAAGCCGTCCATGGAGACGGCATTGCCTGACTGTTTCGCGGAATTCGTGCGCGTGACGCATCTGCTCGAAAAGCACTATCGCGACATGCAGGACATGGAGTTCACCGTCGAGCGCGGCAAACTCTGGATGCTGCAGACGCGTGGCGGCAAGCGCACTGCGAAAGCGGCGCTGCGCATCGCGGTCGACATGGCGGCTGAAGGCCTCATCACCCATGAAGAGGCGATCCTGCGCATCGATCCCGCCTCGCTCGATCAGTTGCTGCATCCCACGATTGATCCCAAGGCCGAGCGCAAGGTCATCGGCACGGGATTGCCCGCCTCGCCGGGCGCTGCCTGCGGTGAGATCGTCTTCAATTCCGACGAAGCCGAATTGCTGAAGAACGCCGGCCGCAAGGTCATTCTTGTGCGTGTCGAAACCTCGCCCGAGGACATTCACGGCATGCACGCCTCCGAAGGCATTCTGACCACGCGTGGCGGCATGACCTCCCATGCGGCGGTGGTTGCGCGAGGCATGGGCAAGCCCTGCGTGTCCGGCGCCGGCTCCATTCGCGTGGATTATGCCGCGCAGACTTTCACGGTCGCTGGCAAGGTGATGAAGAAGGGCGACATCATCACCATCGACGGTTCGACAGGGCAGGTGCTCGAAGGCGCTGTCCCGATGTTGGAGCCTGAACTCTCGGGCGACTTCGCAAAGATCATGGAATGGGCTGATGCGGTGCGCCGCATGAAGGTGCGCACCAACGCCGATACGCCCAATGATGCTCGTGTGGCGCGCAACTTCGGCGCTGACGGCATCGGCCTTTGCCGCACGGAACACATGTTCTTCGAAGGCGACCGCATTATCGCGGTGCGCGAGATGATTCTGGCGGATGACGAGGCTGGCCGTCGCCATGCGCTCGACAAGCTGCTGCCCATGCAGCGTCAGGATTTCGCGGCGCTGTTCGAAATCATGTCGGGCCTGCCTGTCACCATCCGTTTGCTTGATCCTCCGCTCCACGAATTCCTGCCCCACACGGATGCGGAGATCGCGGAAGTGGCGACGGCCATGGGCGCGAGCCCGGAGAAGCTGAAGCGCCGCGCGGCCGAGCTGCATGAGTTCAACCCCATGCTGGGCTTCCGCGGCGTGCGCATCGCCATCCGCTATCCCGAAATCGCGGAAATGCAGGCGCGGGCTATTTTTGAAGGCGCTGTCGAGGCGGGCCGCAAGACTGGCAAGCCTGTGACCGCCGAAATCATGGTTCCGCTGGTGATGACCTTGGCCGAGTTAGATCTCATCAAGGCCCGCATCGTCGCCATGGCGGAAGCTGTGGCGAAGGAAAGCGGCGTCACCGTGCCCTATCACATCGGCACGATGATCGAACTGCCGCGCGCCGCCCTGCGGGCCGCCGACATCGCTAAGACGGCGGAGTTCTTCTCCTTCGGCACCAACGATCTCACGCAGACGACTCTCGGCATCTCGCGCGACGATGCGGCATCGTTCCTCGGCTCCTACACGCAAAAGGGCATCCTGCCTGCGGACCCATTCGTCACCCTCGATCAGGATGGCGTGGGCGAGCTTGTGAAGATCGCGGCTGAGCGTGGGCGCAGCGTGCGGAGCGACATCAAGCTTGGCATCTGCGGCGAACATGGCGGCGATCCCGCATCCATCGCCTTCTGCGAGAAGACCGGGCTTGATTACGTCTCCTGCTCGCCCTTCCGCGTGCCGATCGCCCGTCTTGCGGCGGCGCAGGCGGCGCTCGGCAAGAAGGCGATGAGCACGGCCTGACCCTGCGTCATTCTGGCACGACCTTAAGTCACGCACGGTAATCGCTCCGTAAGCATAACAAACGCATAAACAGCGCCAGCTTGGTCTGTGTCCCTTCCGCAGCCCGGCGTGTGTGTTTGTTTCGGCGCGTACTCTTCATGCGAAGCTTCACTCCCTTCGCATGAAGAGGCCACTTCTGCGTGAGGTTGCGTTGCGTTTGTCGCTTCTTGCTTTGGGCCTTGTGCTTTGCGTCACCGCGAACGCTGCATTTTCAGCGACGCCCATCAAGCTGGCGAGCCTCGCCATCGGCGAGCCCGACGATTTCAGGGAAGGGCTGGATGAGGTCGAGCCCCGCGCGGACCTGAAGACCGGAGCCGCCAAGTTTCCAAGCCTCGACACCAGCCGCAAAGGCGATCCAGTCGTCGCCTTGCGTCCCTCCTTCGAGACGAAGCTGCGCGGGAAAGTGTCGCAGCCGGGCCTTTAAACATTCGCTGGACTTTCCCTACCGCAGCCTCTATCTAATGCTCGACTCGAGTATAAGGGGCGCGAGCTCTCGCCAATCGTGGCGAGGTTTTTTTGAGCCCCCTTATACTCACATCGAGTATAATTGGAGGGCGTGATGACCGCTTCGAGCCTTGTTCTGGACCGTCTCGCCCCGCAGGCGACCGCTCCCGACGCACGCTTTCCTGTGCTGCCCAAGCCCGATCTGTCCTGGACGCCCGAAGTCGAGCGCGAGACCGCCCATCTATATGAAAAGGTGAAGGCGGTCATTCCGCCCGTCGAGTGGCCCTTTCACGCGCCCTATGTGAAGGCGATCAACGACCTGAAGAAGGTCCGCAACGCCGTCATTCTGGCGCACAACTATCAGACCCCCGAGATCTACAATTGCGTGGCCGACGTCGTGGGCGACTCGCTTCAGCTTGCGCGCCTCGCCGCAACGTCGAAGGCGGATGTGATCGTGCAGGGCGGCGTGCATTTCATGGCGGAGACGTCGAAGCTCCTCAGCCCCGAAAAGACTGTGCTGATCCCCGACAGCAACGCAGGCTGCTCGCTCGCCGCCTCGATCACCGGCGCCGATGTGCGGGCCCTGCGCGCCGCCTATCCCGGCGTGCCTGTGGTCGCCTATGTGAACACCTCCGCCGAAGTGAAGGCCGAGGTCGACATCTGCTGCACCTCCTCCAACGCCCTCAAGGTGGTGGAGAGCCTCGGCGTAGACCGCGTGCTTTTCCTGCCCGACCGCTTCCTCGCCCAGAATGTGCAGGCGCAGACCAAGGTGCAGATCATCGCTTGGACCGGCGCCTGCGAGGTGCATGAGCGCTTCACCGCCAAGGACCTGCTGCAGGTGCGCGCGGATGACCCGTCTGTGAAAATCATCGCCCATCCCGAATGCCCGCGCGAAGTCGTGGAAGTGTCAGACTTCTCCGGCTCGACCGCCGCCATGATCGACTATGTGAAGATCAACAAGCCCGCGCGCGTGGTTCTCGTGACCGAATGCTCCATGGCCGACAATGTGGCGGCGGAAACTGGAGGCGTCACCGAGTTCGTGCGGCCTTGCAATCTGTGCCCGCACATGAAGCGCATCACCCTGCCCAAGATCCTCGACAGCCTGCTGACCATGGGCGAAGAGGTCTTGATCGACCCGGCCATCGCCGAGCGCGCCCGCGCCAGCGTCCAGCGCATGATTGATCTGGGCTGAAACGCTCCGTTCAGGCGATAAGGTTTCGCGGCGAACCCCTTGCCCGACGGGCTCAAAACGGCCATGTTCGACACAGCATATGCCGGCTGTTGCGCCGGTGGGCCGTCGAGCTTGCTCGCGGCGCCCGATCAGAAAGACGGTTCAGGTGTCGTCCAGATTTTCGATTTCTTCCCTTCGCAAGGCCATGGCCCTGACGCTGGCCCTTGGCGCTGCTGCGACGGCCAACGAAGCCAGCGCCCAGACGCGCCGCTCGCTCGCCGTGGCCTCCGCCTTCGAGGTGAGCTCAAGCCCGGCGGGCAACTACCTTGCGGCGCTCATCGCGGGCGCTGATCGCGACACCCTGGCCGCCTCGACCTTTTTCCGGGAAGCGCTGCGGTTCGACCCGCGCAATCGCGAGTTGATGGAACGCGCCTTCATCGCCTCGCTCTCCAACGGCAACATGCGCGAGTCCTTCGCCCTCGCCGACCGCATCCTCAAAACCGACCAGAAGAACGGGCTCGCCCATCTCGTGCTGGCAGCCCGCGCCATCCAGAACAAGCAATGGCCGGCTGCGCGTGAATCGCTCAACAAATCCGGCGGGGGACGCCAGCGCGACATCACCGCCATTCTCCTCAACGCATGGACCTATGCGGGGCAGGGGGATGCGAAGCGCGCCACCGATATGCTTGATCGCATCAAGGACGATCGCTTTTCCGGCTTCCGCGATTATCACGCGGGGCTCATCCTCGATCTTCTCGGCAATGTTACCGAAGCTGGCAAGCGGCTGAAATCATCCTATGAGGGCGAGAAGACGAGCCTGCGCGTGGTGGACGCCTATGGCCGCTTTCTGGCGCGCCGGGGCGAGCGTGAACAGGCGAAGCAAGTCTATCAGGCCTTCGACCGTCTCTTGCCTCGCCATCCCATCATTCGCGCTGCTCTGAACGCGCTGGACGCCAACACGCCGCTTGAGCCGTTGGTGCGCAGCGCGGCTGCGGGCGCGGCTGAGGTGTTCTACGGCCTTGGCGCCGTTGGCGGACAGCAGAACGATTCGCTCGCTGCGATGATCTATCTACGTATGTCGCTGCATCTTGAAGGTGACAATGGCCTCGCCATCGTCACGCTGGCGGATATTTTCGAGCGGCTTAAGCAATATGAGCGCGCGCTCGATCTTTATGAAATGGTGCCAGAGAAGTCGCCCCTGCACGCCAATGCGCAGATCCAATCCGGGCTGATCCTTGAGGCGATGGGCCGCTCGGACGACGCCTTGCAGCAACTCAAGGGCATCGTCGCCGAGCAGCCGAAGGATATCGAAGCGCTGACGGCGCTTGGCAATCTGCAGCGCACGCGCAAGGACTATGCGGATTCGGCAGTGACCTATACGCGGGTCATCGATCAGTTGAAGTCGCCTGCGCGCGGCGACTGGACGCTCTTTTATTTCCGCGGCATCGCCTATGAGCGCTCAAAGCAATGGCCGCTGGCGGAAGCCGATTTCAAGAAGGCGCTGGAGCTGTTCCCCGATCAGCCGTTGGTGCTCAACTATCTCGGCTATTCCTGGGTCGACCAGAATGTGAACCTTGAAGAGGGCCTGCGCCTGCTGCGCCGAGCCGTTTCGCTGCGTCCGGACGATGGCTATGTCATCGACAGCTTGGGCTGGGCGCATTTCCGCATGGGCCGCTATGAAGAAGCCCTGCGGGAGCTTGAACGCGCCATCGAATTGAAGCCGGGCGACCCCGTCATCAACGACCATCTGGGCGACGCCTATTGGCGCATGGGCCGCAAGCTCGAAGCGCATTTCCAGTGGAACCACGCGCGCGACCTAAAGCCTGAGCCCGAAGATCTCGAGCGCATCCTCAAGAAGGTCGAGAAGGGCCTTGAGGATGAGCCCAAGCCCACCTCAGCTGAGGCCGAGGGCAAGAAGAATGGCGGCTGAGGTAGGCCGCCCTTCATGCTGATCGAACGCGCGCGCGCCAAGATCAATCTCACCCTGCATATCGAGGGGCGCAGGCCGGACGGCTGGCACGACCTCGAAAGCCTCGTTTGCTTTGCGGGCGCTTCCGATACGCTGCGCCTCACGCCGGGGCCGACGCTCAGTCTCTCAATGCAAGGCCCGACCGCCATTGCGGCGGGCGATGGCGATGACAATCTGGTTCTGCGCGCCGCGCGCAATCTGTGCGCCCTTGCGCCGGGCCTGACCACGGGCGCTTTTCATCTTGAGAAGCATCTGCCGGTCGCTGCTGGCGTTGGCGGTGGCTCGGCTGACGCCGCAGCCGCCTTGCGTCTCATCGCGCTCGCCAATGGCCTTGCCTTCGATGATGCGCGGGTGATGGAAGCTGCGCGCGTGACCGGGGCGGATGTGCCGGTTTGCGTTGGTTCAAGGGCGCGCATGATGCGCGGCGTTGGCGCTGATCTCGGCCCTGCGCTGCGGCTTCCGCCGCTTTTTGCAGTGCTGGTCAATCCGGGCGTGCCGGTTGAGACGAAACTCGTATTCGGACGCATCGGCCTTGCGTCGGGTGAAACGCTTGGCGCCGGTGGCCATCCCGTCATTCCCGACGGCGCCTCTTTCGATCAATTGCTGTCTCTGCTGCGCAAGGGCCGCAACGATATGGAGGACGCCGCGAGTGTGGTGGCGCCGGTCATCGGTTCGGTGATCGCGGTTCTGTCTGCGGCGCGCGGCTGCAAGCTCGCGCGCATGTCAGGCTCGGGCGCGACCTGTTTCGCGCTGTTCGACAACCGCCACGCAGCGGTCAAGGCGGCGAAAGTCATCCGCCGCGATCATCCGCAATGGTGGGTCGCGGCGACGGTCCTGCGCTGAGGCCTCAGACCTCGCCGAACACGCGGCGGAAGATCGTGTCAACGTGCTTGAGGTGGTAGCCGAGGTCGAAGAGCTCTTCGAGTTCGGCGTCGTTGAGGCGGGCCTTCACATCCTTGTCCGCCTTGAGGAGGGTGAGGAAGTCGCCCTCGCCGCGCCACACTGGCATGGCGTTGCGCTGCACGTAGACATAGGAATCCTCGCGGCTGACGCCCTTTTGCGTCAAAGCCAGCAGGACGCGCTGCGAATGGATGAGGCCGCCGAGGCGATCCAGATTCTTCTGCATGTTTTCGGGATAGACGATCAGCTTGTCGACGACGCCGGTGAGGCGCGCCAGCGCGAAGTCGAGCGTCACGGTCGCGTCGGGGCCGATCATGCGCTCGACGCTGGAATGGGAGATGTCGCGTTCGTGCCAGAGCGCCACATTCTCCATGGCGGGCACGGCCATGCCGCGCACGAGGCGGGCGAGACCCGTGAGGTTTTCGGTCAGCACAGGGTTGCGCTTGTGGGGCATCGCGGAGGAGCCCTTCTGGCCCGCCGAGAAGAATTCCTCTGCCTCCAGCACTTCGGTGCGCTGCATGTGGCGAATTTCAACGGCGAGGCGCTCGATGGACGATGCGACGACGCCAAGCGTGGCGAAGAAGGCTGCGTGGCGGTCGCGCGGAATGACCTGCGTCGAGACAGGCTCGACGGCGAGGCCGAGCGCCTTGGCCACATGCTCTTCAACACGCGGATCGATGTTGGCGAAAGTGCCGACGGCGCCCGAAATGGCGCAGGTGGCGATTTCCTTGCGCGCCTGCACGAGGCGTTCGCGGCAGCGGGTGAATTCCGCATAGGCCTGCGCGAGCTTCAGGCCGAAGGTCACGGGCTCGGCATGGATGCCGTGGGAGCGGCCGATGACCGGCGTCATCTTGTGTTCGAAGGCGCGGCGCTTGATGGCGGCGAGGAGGGCGTCCATGTCAGCGATCAGAAGATCGGAGGCGCGGGCGAGCTGCACGGCCAGGCAGGTGTCGAGCACGTCCGACGAGGTCATGCCCTGATGCACGAAACGCGAGTCGGGGCCGATGAATTCGGCGAGATGCGTCAGGAAGGCGATGACGTCATGTTTGGTGACCCGCTCGATCTCGTCGATGCGGTCCACGTCGAAGGTGACATTCCCGGCCTTCTCCCA
>CANGOK010000143.1 GCA_947455285.1 Beijerinckiaceae bacterium
CGAGGAATCGATGGGAACGAAGATGCGCGCGCTCATGACCGCGCTCCGTTCAATTGGCTCAGCAGCGCATCAAGCCGCGCTTCATTCAGCCGCCCGATGGGTTCGCCATCGATCAGCGCGGCGGGAGAGACGGCGCACTGGCCGAGACAATAGACATTCTCGATGGTGATGACGCCATTGGCGCTGGTCTGCCCGGGCTCGATATGATGAGCATGGCGCAAATGATCAACGAGCCCTTCGCAGCCCATGGACTGGCAGGATTCCGCCCGGCAGATGCGCAGCACATGACGCCCGGCGGGGGCGTGGCGGAAGTCGTGGTAGAAACTGATGGCCCCATGGGTCTCGGCGCGCGAGATGTTCAGCGCCTGCGCCACAAGGGGGACCATGCGCTCGTCGATATAGCCGAACGCCTCTTGCAGCGCATGCAGGATCGGCAACATGGCGCCTTCCAAATGCGCGAGCTTTTCGATGATCTCCAGCGCCCGCCCCTCATCAAAGGATAGCGACGCCCCGACTTCCTGCCCCATAAGCTCGACCCTGACCGGTTCCGCGACCAAAATTGACTAGTCCAGATACTAGCCCTGATCGCGCCGTCACGAAACTCACATCCGCCGCCACCATGCGAGCATGACGCCAGTTTCCCGCCTTGCGTTAACGCCCAAGACCGTGCGGAAGGTCCCTGCCTGCAGGGACCATGGACGGCCAGGGTTGAGAACAAGGCTGATCTGGGCCTTGTGGGCTTGGCTTTGCGGGGTCAGTGCGGTTTTCGTCGCCAAGACGCTGCTCGTCTGCCCGACGATCTGCAGGCGGTCCAACAAGAAGAAGCCCGCCACCGCCTCGGCGCGCCATTCGTCTGGCTCAACGCCGCCGCGCCGGCGTGGACCAGCCTCAATGGACCAGAAGCCCGGCGCATCCCTGAGGTCAAAAGATCCGCCCATCATCAGACGCCAGTCGCTCTCGCTTCGGTTCAACCCAGCCGCAGCAGGGTTGGCCGTCCTTGCGCCTGCCAAGCGCAACAGCGCCTGAGCGGAGAAAACGACATCCCCATGAAGCGCACGGCCTAGCTCGACCCTCGCGCCAAGTTCCGACATGCCGGGGCCTCGGTAATAAGCGATGGGAGGCCCCTGAGTGTAGACACGCGCCGCCTCAAGTCGGCCTAGAAAGGTCAGCCAATCCAGCGCGCCATATTCGAGCGCCGTGTCAGCCGTATATTTCGCATAAAGCGGCGCACGAGTGAGCTGTCCCCGCCGGTCGAACGCCTGCAAGGCGATTGTCGAAGTGAATTCGTGAATGACCAGCAACATGCCCTGACGTTGCACAAAGGCCCCTCCCCACGCAGGCCGCGCGACAAGGCAAAGAAAAATCACGAACAGCAATCGAGACGACATGAAATCAACGCGAGTTTACGCAACGAGAACTCGGCTATTGTGCCCCCTGACATGGGCAAGCACAATAGTGAAGTTCAAGTTTAAAAATTTGCAAATAAGCCTGCTCTGGTTCAAAATGACCATATGTTGAAACGCGCGCTGGCATGGCCAATCGCAGCAAACCTCAAGACTGGCCGATGACTTACCTTGATTACGATGCGCTCGATCGCACCCCGCTCGCACGCGACCCCTATGACCACATCGTGATCGAAAATTTCATTCTGCCCGACGCTTTCAAGAAAGTATCGACAGACTTCCCGACGGTGCCTGGCCCCGGCTCACACCCGCCGTCAGAACTTGATATTCACGGCGATTTCAAAGGCTTGATGGAAGAACTGGATGGCGAACGCTTCCGCAAGACCATGGAGGCGAAATTCGAAGTCGATCTCACCGATAGGCCCACCATGTATACGGTGCGCGGCTTCGTTCGCGAGAAGGATGGGGAAATCCATACGGATTCCAAGACCAAGATCCTGACCGTGCTGCTCTATATGAACGAGGGCTGGGAATCGGATGGCGGACGCCTGCGCATCCTGCGCTCGGGAACCGATCTTGAGCAGTATTCGTCCGAAGTTCCGCCCTATGGCGGCACCCTGCTCGTCTTCAGGCGCTCGGACAATTCGTGGCACGGCCACAAGCCCCATTCGGGGCCGCGTCGCGCCGTCCAGATGAACTGGGTCACGACGCAAGAGGTGGTGGACCGCGAGCAAAAGCGCCATCGCTTTTCGACAAAGGTGAAGAAGCTCACCAGCGCGCTTTTCGGCTGAATTCAGCGCATTTCCGCCCGCATTCCCCGGCTTCCGACTGCAAAAACCAGCGCGGCTGCGCCCAGCAGCGCGATGTTCAGCCATAGCCCCGCCCAATAAGCGCCGCCGGTGACATCGCTAAGCCAGCCTATGATGACCGGCCCGATGACGAAGCCGACGTCGCCAAAGGTGCGCTGCACGCCCATGCCCGGCCCGAAACGTTCGCGTGGCAAGGCCGCGATGGCGAAGGTGCTGATGGCGGGATAGTTGACGCCAGTCGCCGCGCCCAGCATCCAAACCGCCAGCCAGAAGCCGAACGGCGAGGTTGAGACATAGAAGGTCACAAGCGACAGCGCCGTCGCGAGCGTCGACCAGAATACATTCGCGCGGGCGCCGAATTTTTCGATCAATGGGCCGGTGATGGGCGCCATGGCGAAATTCATGAAAGCGCAAAGGGTGATCGCCAGACCAATGGTTCCCAGATCAAGGCCAAAGCTTTCGGCGCCGAGAAAAGGGATCAGCTGAAACAGGCAGGCGGTGCGCGTGAAGAAGACGACGCAAGATAATATGCAAAGCGCCGTGAAAGGCGCCGTCATCATGCCGCGTTTGCTGACCGACGACGGCAAAGGCTTGCGCGCCTGCGCCGTGTCGAGCGTATCCTCGAAGGAAAAAGCCGCAGTGGTGGCGGCCAGCAAAGCGACGCCCGCATAAAACCAGAAGACCGATGCGAAGCCGAAATAATAGGCGGCGAACCCGCCGACCGTCGGCCCAACGCTCGCCCCCAGCTGCAAGGACGACTGATAGAGCGCCATGTTCATCGCCCGCTGGTTCGGGGGGCTGATGTCGGCCATGGAGGCCATGGAAGCCGTGAGATAGACGCCCGTGCCCATGCCCTGCAGAAAGCGCCAGACGAGCAGAACGACGAAATCGTCCGCGAGCGCCGCGCCAACAGAAGACGCAGCCACGATCAACGGCCCGCCCATCAGCAGGGGACGACGCCCATAGCGCTGGGACAGATAGCCTGACGGCAGGTTGGCGATGAGGCGACCGACGCCATAGATCGTGACCAGCGTGCCGACCAGAGCGCCCCCGACGCCGAAAGTCTGGGCGTAAATCGACAGCATCGGCGCAACCAGACCGTTGCCGATCATGATGCATGCGATCATGACCAGCAGCGGCGCAAGGCGTCGCTCCTGTCGGAGGGGGGCGAGAAAACGCAGAAAACCCATGGCTGAAGTTGTGCAGCCAATCGGCTCCCGCGGCAAGCTATGGACAAAATCAGGCGGTGAAGCGATTGTCGCGGCCCATCAGGCGAATGCGCCTTTCCAACGGTCCGGGAGGTCCCCCCTTGAACACAGCCCAACAGAGCCACGACGCGGAATATGTGCTGCGCATGAAAGTCGCCGCCTGCACGCTGATGCTGGTGAACGAAAAATGCATGAACTATTCAGGCCATGTAAGCGGTCGCCTGCCCGGCGGCGACACATTCCTCATCCAGCCCATTGACGTGCCCCGTTCGGGCCTGAGGCCGGACGATCTTCTGGTCTGCAATCTCGATGGCGAGGTCGTTCGTGGCAATGGCGATTCAAAGCCCCCGGCTGAAACGGCGCTTCATGCCGAGATCCTGCGCGCCCGGCCGGATGTGAACAGCATCGCCCATTTCCACCACGACCTCACGAATTCCTTCACGCTGGTCGAGGACATGCCGCTTCGCATCGTCAAGAACCACGCGATTCGCTGGCGCAGCGGCATGCCCGTTCATCCCGATCCCGCCCATGTGGCCAATGCGGAGCTGGGACGGGCCGTGGCAAAGACACTCGGCCCCCATCACGCCCTGCAGATCCGCGCCCATGGTCAGGTCATCACCGCCGAATCGGTAGAGGCAGTGCTCACCGACTCCATCCATTTCGTAGAGAATGCGCAGGCCATGCATAACGCCTGCGTGCTCGGCCGCCTCGCCCCGCTGAGCGAAGAGGACATGGAATCCTTCGCCAAGTACTTCAAGCGCGGCCGTCATGTGGACAAGCTGTGGCGCTATTACCTCGAATGCTGGCAGACGGCGGGCGTCGTTCCGGCCGAGTGGCAGATCTGACGCAAACACGCGGCCGCGCCCGTGGGAAACAGGCGCGGCCCCGGTGGACAAGCGCAAACCCGCCCGCTACAACTTAGAGACCTAATGGAATGCGTGGGCGGGCCGCCCATGGCCTGAAACAAGGGCGCGGAGCGATGACAAAGTCGTCCGGCCAGGGGTGGAACGGATGCACGACATCGATTTCGAACATGAGCACGCGCAACTGAGCGAGGCCGATAAGGCCGAGATGGCCAAGTTCATCTGGAGCCAGGAAAGCGTCGAGTTGAAAACAGTCGGCATCGACATCGGCAGCTCCACCTCCCACCTGCTCTTCGCCAAGGTCACGTTGCAGCGCCAGTCGCAGGGACTTTCGAGCCGTTTCGTCGTGACCAACCGCGAAGTGGTCTGGCGCTCGCCGATCATGCTGACGCCCTTCGTTTCCGACGGGTCCATCGACGCTCACGCGCTCGATCACTTCATTCACGACGCCTACAAGCAAGCCGGCGTCCGGCGCGGCGACATCGACAGCGGCGCGGTCATCCTCACCGGCGAGGCGATCAAGCGCAAGAATGCGCGCGCCATCGACGAACTCTTCGCAAATGAGGCTGGCAAATTCGTCTGCGCCACCGCCGGCCACAAGCTGGAATGCACCCTGGCCGCCCATGGTTCGGGCGCGGTCGCTCTTTCGCGCGAGCGCCAGTGCACCGTTCTTCATGTCGATATCGGCGGCGGCACGACGAAGCTCGCCCAGATCGAAAAGGGCGTGATCAAGAGCGTTTCGGCTTTCGCCGTCGGCGGGCGTCTGCTCGCGGCTGACAACAATGGCGACTGGACGCGCGTTGACCAGTCAGCCTGGCTCGTCGCTCGCGAGCTTGGCGTAGGCACAGACGCCAAGACGCTCAGCGACCCCGCCATTCGCCAGCGAATCGCGGCCCGTCTCGCCGAACTCGCCGTCGACCAGATCACCGGCGCGGAGCTTGATGCGCTCGGTCGCGAATTGCAGCTCACAGAGCCGCTCGCTCGCACCAAGGCGCCTGACGCCATCACCTTCTCGGGCGGCGTCTCCGAATATATTTTCGAAACCGAGACTCGCGATTTCGGCGACATCGCCAAGACCATCGCCATGGAGACGCGCCGCGGGTTGACTGCGCGCAGCAAGGTTCCGGTGATAGACCCGGGCAGCCGCATCCGCGCGACGGTGATCGGCGCCTCGCAATTCACCGTGCAGGTCAGCGGCAAGACGATCTTCCTCTCGAAGGGCGACGCGCTGCCGGTCCATAACGTTCCTGTGGCCCCCGTCGGCCTCGACCTCTCGGGCGACATCGACTCCGCCGCCATCGCGCAGGCGATCCGCAGCAAGGCCGAACAGCTGGACATTCCGCCCGGTGGGCGCATGGCGGTGTCGTTCAGCTTTGCGGGCGATCCCGAATACAAGCGCCTTTACGCCATCGCCAAGGGCATTCTGGAAGGCGCAGCGCCTAATGGCAAACGCAATGATCTGCTTCTGCTGATGATCGATGGCGACGTCGGCAAGAGCATGGGCAATCTGCTCATGAAGGAGCTCGACTTTCCCGGCGACCTCGTCTCCATCGACGGCGTTCAGCTGCAAGAACTCGATTTCGTCGATGTTGGCGAGCTGATCACGCCGCCTGGCGTCGTGCCTGTCGTGATCAAGTCCCTGCTGTTTTCATAACCCCGAGGAAACGTCCATGAGCGAAAGCACCCCCGCCCGCTACGGCATAGATCCCTATCTCGACTGGATCGAGAAGGAAGGTCTGCCAGTCACCGAGGACTACGGGATCGACCTCTTCAAGGTCGAAACCAAGATGTGGCCGCGCGTGGGCGTGAAGGGCGCAGCCGTGCATCTGAAGGGCCGTGGCGACTTCTGCAACATGTTCCTCATGGAACTGCCGCCGGGCGGCTCAACCGAACCCCAGCGCCATCTTTATGAAGACGTCTATTACGTGCTCGAAGGTTCCGGCTCCACGCAGGTCGAGCTCGCTGACGGCACCAAGCGCAGCTTCGAATGGGGGCCCAAAAGCCTCTTCGCCATTCCGCTGAACGCCACGCATCGCCACTTCAATTCCAGCGGCCGCGAGCGCGCGCTGCTGGTCACCACCACCGACATGCCTCTGGTGATGAACACCTTCCACAACGAGAAGTTCGTGTTCGACACGAAGTTCGACTTCTCGGAGCGCGCCGGCAAGAGCGGCTATTACAGCGGCGAAGGCGATCTCATCACCGTTCGCCCCGGCAACCATATGTGGGAGACGAACTTCGTTCCCGATCTCGCGGCCATCGAGCTCAAGAGCTGGGGCGATCGCGGCGCGGGCGGCACCAACATCATGTTCGTGCTGGCTGACGGCACCATGCACGCCCATATCTCGGAAATGCCTGTCGGCACCTACAAGAAGGGCCATCGCCACGGTCCGGGCTTCCACGTCATGTGCGTGACCGGCCACGGCTATTCGCTCCTGTGGTACGACAAGGATCAGGACTTCCTGCGCATCGACTGGAAGCACGGCGTGGTGTTCCCGCCCGCCGATCAGCAGTTCCATCAGCACTTCAACACGAGCCCGGAGCCTGCGCGTTACCTCGCCACCGGCGTGGGCGGCCTGCGCTATCCGCTGACGGTGCAGCAGCGCCGCTCCCTGCTCGGCCTCAAGCCCGGCGAGAAGGGCGCCGTCTCCACCAGCATCAAGGAAGGCGGCGACCAGTACGAGTACGAGGATCAGGATCCCCGCATCCAGCAGATCTGGATCGAGGAGACGAAGAAATACGGCGTCGATCAGAAGATGGACAAATTCTTCGCGAAGTGAGACTTCGGCGCACAACTCATAGGCTCCCCTCCCCGGAGGGGAGCTTTTCTGCTTAAAGAATACGACTGCGAAATTCGAAGGGGACACTCATGGGCAATATCCATCTGACGCTGGCTTGTGGCGATTATGAAATCGTTCGCGCGCTTAAGGAGGGCGCGGTCAAGGTGGATGGCGTCGATCTGACCGTCCTCACCGATATCGATTCCAGCACACGCCACTGGCGCTTCATCCGCAACCGCGAATTCGATGTGGCGGAAGTCTCAGCATCTTCCTATCTGCTGGCGCGCGACAACGGCATGGAGTTTGAGGGCATCCCAGTCTTCCTGCATCGCCGCTTCCGCCATGAATTCATCTTCGTGAACGCGAAGAAGGGCATCCGCACCCCCAAGGACCTCATCGGCAAGAAGGTCGGCGTGAAGTCGTTTCAGGTCAGCGCGATCCTGTGGATGCGCGGCATTCTCGAACACGAATACGGCGTGCCGCACAAGTCGATCCACTGGCATTCCGAGATCGACGAGGACGTCGAATTCACCCCGGCGCCCGACCTTAAATGGACGCGCCTCGCCGATAATCAGACGCTCGAAGACATGCTCGTTGCGGGCGAGCTTGATGCGGTGATCCATTCCGACATCATCGAGCCCTATCTTCAGGGCGACCCCAACGTCGCGCGCCTCTTCGATGACTACAAGGGCGAGGAAGAGCGCTACTTCAAGAAAACCGGCATCTTCCCCATCATGCATGTGATGGGCATCAAGCGCGAGATCGTCGAGCAACATCCCTGGGTGCCGGTCAATCTCTACAAGGCTTTCGACAAGGCCAAGGCCATCGGCATGAAGCGCATGTTCAACCCGCGCATCGCCCCGCTCGCCTGGTATCGCCACGCCCTTGAAGAGCAGCGCAAGTTGCTGGGTGAGGACCCCTGGGAATATGGCCTCTCCGACGCCAACCGCCACAACCTCGACACGCTCGTTGGCTATTCGCATGAACAGGGCATGTTGAAGCGCCACTGGCCGCTCGACGAACTGTTCCTAAGCGTGTCTCAGGGCCGCAAGCGCGGCGGCTTCCGCGTCTGATCAGGGATCGAACATCATGGCCATGTCTTTCTTTAATCCGATCTATCTTGAAAACGCCGTGCGCGCCGCCCTCGATGAGGACCTCGGCCGCGCTGGCGACATCACCACGCTGGCGACGATCCCCCACGGCAAGCAGGCGACCGCCGTGTTCGCCGTGCGCAAGCCTGGCGTCGTCTGCGGCCTGCCCATCGCGGAAGCAGCCTTCCGCTTGATCGACCCCAGCGTTCGCTTTGAGGCGTTGGTGGAAGACGGCGCGAAAGTGCCAGGCA
>CANGOK010000144.1 GCA_947455285.1 Beijerinckiaceae bacterium
GCGCGCGCGCCGACCGCTTCGAAGAAAGATCCGATTGGCGCCTTGATCTCCGGCGAGGGCATCGTTGAGCCTGCGGCGCCGCCTGCGCGCGTGGCGGCTGTGCAAAAGGCGTTGATCAAATCGGGCTTCGTCCTGCGCGCCGATGGCGTTATGGGCGCGACCACGCGTCAGGCGCTGGAGCGTTTCGAGCAGGAACGCAAACTGCCGGTGACCGGCGATCTTTCGCCACGCACCCTGCGTGAACTGGCGGCGCAATCAGGCGTCGCCATTCCCTGAGACCGCCATGCGGCTGCGCGCTGACATCTTCGTTTCCGCTTATCTGCGTCGCTGCGCGGTTGAGAACGTCTCGGCCGTGTTGCGTCGTCGCGGCGCTGCAGAGGCTGGCGCTATTTTCGTGAAGGTTGATCGGCTCGACGGCATGGCGGCCCTTTACGGGCCTGCTCCGCAGACGCAAACCGCCGCACGCGGCGTGGATCGCCTCTGGGAGCGCATGCACAAGGACGAATGGATCGCGACGCCTGACGTTGAAGAACGTCTTGCTAAGGAAATCCGTTTCGATCCAGACCTATGGATCATCGAAGTCGATGACAGACAGGGCCGCGTTTTTCTGGATCTCGCTTGATGATCAGCGGATGAAGGAGAACTTGCGCGCGGGCGCGGGGCTCTCGGTGCTTTTCGTGATGGAGCCCATCTGCGCCGGACGGCTCGGCGTCTGCGCAGCGTCCGCATCAGTGACCGTCGCATGAATGGCGCTGCGGCGCAGTTGCGGGGCGACGCCGGCAATTTCCTTCATCAACCGCTCAGCACAGCCGCGCGGCGTATCGCGCAGGATGTTGTAAAGCGCCTTGATGCGGTCGGGCGTGCGCAGCGGAGGGGCGTCGAACATGCAGAGAACGCGGATCCCGGTCTCAGGATCGATGCGTAGTTGCGTCATGACCAGCGCCAGCGGTTCGCCAGAAGCGTCGGCGATGATTTCGCGCCCGAGCAAAGGCGTGCAGCCAGTGGCGCGAGCAATGAGCTGAGACGCCCCATCGAGATCGCGCGCCTCTGCGGCGTCGATGAGCTCTTCGGCGATGTTGAGCTCTAATTCTGAAATCGGTTCAGCCACGGGCTCGCCGAGACTGGCGCGGCGTTCGGCGAGAATGATCGCTTCGCGCTGGGCGGCGTTGGCGTACAAGAAGATCGGCGCGATCATCAGGGGATCGCGGGCGCGCATGGAAAGCGTGCGGGCGAGCGGTCGGTCGGAGCGCGCCTTTCGCACCATATATTCAAAATCATCCCGATCAAGCGGCGCCATCATGTTGCGGGCGAGGGCGCGCAACACTTCGATTTCCTCACGCGCGCAAAGCAAGCCGATCAGGGTTCGCGCCAGATCGATGCGGCCCGCGATGTTGCAAGCGACGGTTGTGTCGCCTTCCTTCGCGAGGTTCTCCAGCATGTCCTGCGGCATGCAGACCGAGCGCTGGATAAAAGGCGCCGCCACGGCGCCTCCAAGCGCCAGGAATGAATTGAGCACGGCGCGCGGCGTATGGGCGTAATCGGCGAGCTTTTCGGCGGCGCTCAGGCGCACATCCTCGCGCGAATGGGGCAGCAAACCCTCGACGGCGGCTTCAAACTGGCGGATCTCATCGACGGAATGTTGAATCTGACCCACAAAGAGTTCTGTGAGGGTGGTCAGCAACTGCGGGCGTGCATCGGCCTCGACCGCAACGCTTGCGATCTGAACGTCTGTGTCGATGGTCTGGAGGCTGCTTGACGTCATGTGGCGCGACTTGAGTTCCGAATCCTGAGATTAACGGAAGCTTAAGACCCAAGTCGTTTACAGATGGTTAACCAAGAGTTAGCGGCGGGCCTGTTCGGGGCTCTGATCCCTGTCGAGGCCGCAGGTCAGGGACTGGATGCGGGCCTTCGCATCGCCCATTTCGCCGGGAAATTCGGCGAGGGCGCGGAAGAGCAGGAAACCCTCCAGCGTCGGGGCGATGATGCGAAGGTCCTGCGGCAGTTCATCTTCGGGGTCGCTGGCCTCGACGACATTGAGTTGTTCGCGCGTCAGGAGCAGCACGTCGAGTTTGCCACGCGTCGCGCTGCGATCAGTCATGGAATAGAAAATCTGGCCATGGCGCGCGTGGAAGGAAAAGAGCATCAGCGGGTCGGGGGCCAGCGTCGCGCGCAGGCGCAATGGGCCCTGCGCGAGATCAAAGCGGCAAACGCCCTGCGCTAGAGCCGGATCATCGAAGGGCCCGCCAGCGCCGTCGGGAAGCAAGACGACCTTGTGAGGCTCTGCGATGGCGCTGATGCGTGCGAAGGCGTCTTTTTCGGCAAGGCGCGGCAGGAGAAAAATCGTAGCGATATGCACGAGCCCCGCCACGATCAGGCAACCTGCGAAAATTGGCAGGAAGAAATAGCCGCCGTCGTCCAACCGATGATCCCTGCGCTTCATTGGCAGCCCTCCCTGACGATGGCGGGCATGGCGCTGGCGGTGACGGAAAAGGGGTTGGCGCTTAGGGCGGTGTCGTAAAGCCGCAGCATCAGCACGAAATGTTGGTCAGATGGAATTTCCAGCCAATTGCCTGGCTGCGCCGAGGCTGAGACCCTGATTTCGAAGCCCCCTGTCGTATCGCGCAGGAGTTCTGACGATGTGAAGCCGTGGCGTTCGCTTATCGTGGCGAGGGGGCGCCCCTCCGGGCTCAGAGCGCTCAGAGTCCAGAATCGGGCTGCAGGAATGGAGCCCTTCACCACATAATCGCAGAATGGGTTGATCGTTTTCCCGCCGGAGTCCGCGCGCGCCAGAAAGCTAAGCCCCTCGGTCAGCCCAAGCGGAGTTTCGCCATTGCGCGCGAAGAGCGCGCGTGCGTAGGGGTCGGCGTCGCGCGATCCGCTCTTCGGCCAGCCGGTCCAGGGTCCGGCTTTTACGGAGCCGAATATGAGGCCGTCTCCAAAGCCTTCGTCCTGTCCGCGCTCGACAGCGTAATAGGTGGCCCTAAGGCCAAGCCCAAGACCTATCAGAGCGATGATGATGAGTTTGAAAATTTGCAGCAAGCGGGCGCCCTATTCGATGCGCCCGTCGCGCAAGTTCATAATAGAAGCGCCGCGTCCGGGAACGGCATTTTGGCCTCTGCTTTTGTCGCTTGCTGCTTTGAACAGATTTTCAATCTCCTGAATGGCGTCGCTTGAGCGGCGCGACAGAGAAGCGGGACGGCGGCCTGCTGCGGCATCGCCCGTAAGGGCTGCGGCGCTGGCGGAACCTCGCGGAATTTCGGTAACGCCGTAGGGGTTCTTCAATTCGATGCCCTGATGTGCGTAGGACATGATCTCATGCCATGTGCGGGCGGGCAGGGAGCCGCCGGTCATGTTGTTCATGGAGGTGTCGTCGTCGTTGCCGAACCAGACCGTGCAAACATAGTTGCCGGTGAAGCCGTCAAACCACGCATCGCGATAAGCATTGGTCGTGCCTGTCTTGCCAGCCGCCACCACGCCTTCAAGCTGCGCTGCGCGGGCGGTGCCTCCGCTCACAACTTCTTTGAGCATGTTGTTCATCTCGGCGATCTTGTCGGCGGGGATGATCTGCTCATAGGCGGGGCCATCCGCATCGCGCCGATAAATCGTTTCGCCGCGTGAATTGCGGATCTCGATGGCGGCATAGGGGGGCGCGCGCTTGCCGCCATTGGCGAAGACCGCATAGGCGCCCGCCATGTCGATCATCTTCACTTCGCCGGCGCCTAGCGGAAGCGAGACCGTATCGGTGAGCGGGGTATTGACGACGCCCATCTTGCGGGCGTTCTCGACGATCTTTTCGCGGCCGAGCTGGGCGATGCGGCCGAGATGATAGGGTTGACCCGCAGGCCAATAGGCCTCGCCGATCTTGATCGACAGCCAGACCGCGACGGTGTTCAGGGATTTCTGAAGCGCGATGACCATTGGCATCGTGCCCGCCGAGGCGCCGCCGTAATTGTTGGGGCACCAGTTGCCGATGCAAAGGCCCGAGCCATTGACTGACGTTTCGCGATGGAAGCGACCAGTCATCACAGCCGTAAGATAGACGAAGGGCTTGAAGGATGAGCCGGGCTGGCGCGCCGCGTCGGTCGCCCGGTTGAATTGGGTCTGGCCGTAGTCGCGCCCGCCGACGATGGCGCGCACAAGCCCCAGCGGCTCCATGACGACGGTCGCGCCCTGACTGGCATGGAACCCTCGACCATATTGGCGCAGCGCGTCCTCGATCGCGGACTCGGACTTGCGTTGCAAATTGACGTCGAGGCCGGTGCGCACCGTCAGCACACGGTCGTGCCCAAGCTTGCCCTTGGCGGATAGCTGCTTGATCTCGTCATAGGCCCAGTCGAGATACCAATCAGGCGAACTCTCGCGTTTGCGATCCACGGGGGTCGCGGGGTTGCGCCGGGCGGCGTAGACCTGTCCCTCCGTCATATAGCCGGCGTCGACCATATTTGAGAGCACATCGTTTGCACGCGCGCGTGCGGCGGGAAGGTTGATGTGGGGCGCGTATTTCGTCGGCGCCTTGAAGAGGCCAGCGAGCATCGCCGCTTCCGCGAGGTTGATGTCGCGGACGCTCTTGCCAAAATAAAAATCCGCCGCCGCCTGCACGCCGAAGGCGCCGCCGCCCATATAGGCGCGGTCGAGATAAAGCTTCAGGATCTCTCGCTTGGGCAGGCGGAACTCAAGCCAGAGCGCAAGAAAGGCTTCCTTGATCTTGCGTTCGAGAGTGCGCTCGTTGGTGAGAAAAAGATTCTTGGCGAGCTGCTGCGTGATCGATGAGCCGCCTTGCACCACGCCTGACGAGCGCGCATTGACGCTGAGGGCGCGAAACAGGCCGATGGGGTCTATGCCGAAATGTTCGTAAAAGCGCCGGTCCTCGGTTGCGAGCGCCGCTTGAATCAGAATGTCGGGGATCTGCTCAAGCGGGACTGAGTCATTATGCTTGATGCCGCGTCGCCCAACCTCAAGGCCATAGCGATCAAGGAAGGTGACCGCGAGGTCCTGCTTCTTGAGCCAGTCTTCATCCGAGACATCGCGAAAGGCGGGCATTGCGAGGCCCAGCATGAGCAGCGCGCCGCCAAGTCCAAGCGTAAGCCCCTCGCAGGCGAATTCCACCGCAAGCCGTTTGCCGCCCGCCACATGGAAACGATCCATGTAATCGGAGAAATCGCCATAGAGGCGCCGGGCCGATTGTCCGCTTTCGTAAAGGGAGGAATTGATCCACGCGTCGAAGGCCAACAGGCGCCGGGAAACGGCGCGAAAGAAGGCGGCGATGCGTGACCCCTGAAACACTCTGTCAGCCTTTCGCGCTTTGGCTGTCCTCGCCAAATCACAATAACACCTCGCCTTGCACTTGACGACGCTCTTGAGCGGGCGCAAGTGCGCCGGGCGAGCTCCATTCGGTCAGACGCCCTGACCGAAAGGAGCAAGGGATTAAGTCTTTCGGGGCGGGATAGCAGCCAATATGACCACCGGGCCAAAAAAGACGGATGCAGTAGAGCCCTTCTGGCGCAAGCCGCTAGAGGATCTGACCAACGCCGAGTGGGAGAGCCTGTGCGATGGCTGCGGGCGCTGTTGTCTGGTGAAGCTTGAGGATGAGGATACCGGTGAAATTCATTTCACCGACATTTCCTGCAAGCTGTTTGACGCCGGCAGTTGCCGATGCGCCAACTACCCCAAGCGCAAGAAGCTTGTGCCGGACTGCGTGCAGCTGACACCCGAAGCCGTGCGAAGCCTGCCCTGGTTGCCGCCAAGCTGCGCCTATCGGCTAGTGGCCGAGGGAAAGGATCTCAAATGGTGGCATCCGCTCGTGTCTGGCCGCCCCGAGACCGTGCACGAGGCGGGCATATCGGTGCGCGGCAAGGTTCACCTCTCAGAGGAAGAGGTGGTGTTCGAGGAATGGCCCAATCACATCAGGGATTGGCCGGGGCGCAATCCGCGTGGGCGCAAACCCAAGGTTTAAGCGCGGCCGATCTTTTTCAGAAAGCCCATCGTGGCGTCGAGCGTGAGCTTGGCGCGCTCCGCCGCTGGCAGATGGGCGTGGCGGGCGCTGGGCGCTTCGATGCTGATGGGGATGTCGCGCGGCAGGGCGTCCAGCAATTCCTCAAGCCAGAGTTCGCCTTCGCCGGGCAATAGCCGAGCGGTGCGCGATTCCCGACGCAACTCATCGGCGCTGCGACCATCGGCCATGAAGGCGGGGGCGTCGCAGAAATGCACGAGCTCGAGCAGGGCGGGATCGACCTTCGCCAGATCGCGTGGATGGCCGCCGGAGCGCGACAGGTGGAGCGCATCGAGAACCAGCGCGGCGTTGGGGCGCTTGGCTGCGGTCGCCAGAGCGACCGCCTCGGCAAGCGATCGGCAGCCGCTGTAGGGGTTGAATTCGACAAGGGCGCCAAGGCCGTATTCGGCTGCGAGATCGCACAGGCGCGCGAAGGTGTCGCAGCGGCGCGCTTCGTCGGGGTCCTCGATGGGGCACACGATGAAATGGCCGCCAAGCCGTTGGGAAAGCGCGAGGACCGGGCGCAGGGCCTCGACATCCATGGTGGCGGTGACGGGGAAGACGCCGACTTCCAGAAGCTTGACGCCAGTCTCCCGCATGAGCCGCTCGACTTCGGCTTCCCTGTCAGGATCGCCCGCAACCGACTGATCCGTCGGCAGGAGCGGATTGAGCCGCAGCCCTGCATGGGTGAAGCCCGCCTCCGCGCAGGCGCGGACCTGACCAGACGGGCCGGAATCGAGAATGGTGAGGGCGGCGAGGGAGATGATCTGCATGGAACTGCTTTGCCCTGCGGGAAAAGGCGTGTCCAGAGAGGGGGTTTTGAAATAAATTCCTATAAAGAAAATTATCCTTGACAGCGTGACGGTGATCCTATAGGGTTCAGACATGCTCCAGAAGTGTGGGGCGAGGGGGCGTCATGTATTTCCCCCAGACCGCCACCTGAAATGTGTTCACGGCCCCGCTCCCCCGGGGCCTTTTTTATTGCCCCCAACTCCATCAACCAAAGGAGCGCCCATGCCCGCGCATCCCCCTTTCACGCCTCTGCCTGATCCTGACGCTGCGCTCCTTGATAAAGTACGTGCGCAATATGAGGCGGGCGAACTAAACCTTGCTGAAGCGGCCAAAGCTCTCGGCTTCTCCACCTACACTTTGCGCTCCCGCATTTCGCGCAAATGGTTTTGGCGTGTGCCCGAGCGTCTCGCGGCGGCCAAGGCGCGGCGAACATTGAAGGAAGCCGCGAAGATAAAGGCGCCGCGTCAGGGCCGCGCGCTTCCGCAAAAGCCCATCGCAAAAAGCGAACTCGCACCGAAGGCCCTGCATCGTCGGCTCATGGTGGAGATCGCGAGGCTCATGCGCGCGGTTGAGGCCGATGTGAATGATGAGGGCTTGCCCAATGATCCTGAACGTCACGCCAAGATCATGGGCGCGGTGGTGAAGCTGCAGGCGGACGCCGTGCGGCTTGAAGAGCTTATCAAACCCAACATCAGGGAGCGCGCGAAGGATGGAGCCGCAGACGCAGCCAATCCCGACGCCGCCGCCGACCTGGCCCGGCTGCGGGCTGACCTGGCTCAGAAACTCAGCGCAGGATTATGCGCTGCTGAAACAGGCGCTGACGACATTCAGCGCGGCTGAAATTGCGGCGCTTGGCAGTCTTTGGGAGCTGAACGCGCGCGATGACCAACTCCCCCCACTGAGCGCGCGCGATGGCGGCTCTTGGATGCAATGGGTCGTAATGGGCGGACGCGGCGCGGGCAAGACGCGCACGGGCGCCGAGTGGGTGCGCGGCCTTGCGCTGGGGCTTCCGGGCTTCGCGCAAAAGCCTGTTGGCCGCATCGCGCTTATTGGCGAGACCATGGCGGATGTGCGCGATGTCATGGTTGAGGGCGTCTCTGGCCTCCTCGCCATCCATGGCCGTGAGCGTCCCCTGTGGGAGCCCTCGCGGCGGCGGCTGCAATGGTCCAATGGCGCCACTGCGCAATGTTTCTCCGCCGAAGATCCCGAGAGTCTGCGCGGGCCGCAATTTGAATGCGCCTGGCTCGATGAGCTCGCCAAATGGCGTCATGATCAGGAGTGTTTCGACATGCTGCAATTCGGACTGCGCCTGGGCGATCATCCAAGGCAGGTCATCACCACTACGCCGCGTCCGACCCTGTTATTGAAGCGACTGCTTGTCGATCCGCGCAGCGCAGTGTCTCGGGCCAAAACCATCGACAATTCAGCACATCTCGCGCCTGATTTCTTCCGCAGCGTGGTCGCTCGCTATGCGGGCACGCGGCTTGGGCGTCAGGAGCTTGATGGCGAGTTGATCGATGATCGTCCTGATGCGCTCTTCATCCGCGCCATGATCGA
>CANGOK010000145.1 GCA_947455285.1 Beijerinckiaceae bacterium
CAGCCTCGAGACCATCGGCGACCTGCCGGGCCTCGACGAGCTGAAGGCCGCCGGCATGTTCGACGGCCGTCTGCCCGAAGGCTTCGGCGTGCCTCAGCCGCGCGATGGCGTGGAGCTGACCGAGGATGAGGATCCCTTGGAGGACGGCGCCACCGACCTCTTCGAAGAGCAGCACCTTGCTTCGGTTGATGGGGAAGAGGCCGCTACCGAGGTGATGGCTGAGGTCGAGGCCGAGGTTGAAGCTTTGGTTGAGGCGGAGCTGGAGGCGGAAGTTGAGGCTGAAGCGGAATTTGATGCTGAAGGGGCGGGCGTGACCGAAGTTGCGTCTGCTCCTGAGACGGAAAATCGCGAGAACGACTGAGACGGCGAGGCTGAGCCGCACCTACGATCAGCGCCCCACGACCCCCACCCCGTCCGCTGGCGCGGCCGACCCTCCCCACAAGGGGGAGGGTAATAAATCGCGCGATCTCAATTGGTTGCGCGCAGCGTCGGCCGCTCCCCTCCCCCTTGTGGGGAGGGGTGAGGGGTGGGGGTCGTGAGGCCTGGGGAGTATATCCGCGCAGCGTTCTTGTTTTTGCCGCGCGGGGCGCTTAGGTTTGAACCAAATTCTCGTCGCGCTGGGGCAGCTGTGGCGTTCTGGAGGTCAGTATGGGTAGCTTTTCGCTTTGGCACTGGATCGTCGTTGGCGCGATCGTGCTGGTTCTCTTCGGCGGCAAGGGCAAGATTTCCGACCTGATGGGCGACTTCGCCAAGGGCATCAAGTCCTTCAAGAAGGGCCTCGCTGAAGACGAGGAAAAGCCAGCCGAGAAGCCGGCTGAACCCGCCGTCGCGCGCACGCTCGACCACGCGCCGGCCCCGACCGCCGAGGCCGCGCCCGCCGCCGAGCCTCGCAAGGCTGTCTGAACCATCATCGGAAGCGCGCTGGGGCCGATCTGGCCGCCAGCGTATAAGCGTGTGCATCCAATCCGATGTTTGACATCGACAGCGGCAAATTACTCATCATCGCCATTATCGCGCTAGTCGTGATAGGGCCAAAAGAACTGCCTGGCGTCATGCGTCAGGTAGGGCTCGCGCTCGCCAAGGTGCGACGCATGGCGGGCGAGTTTCAGGGCCAGTTCATGGAGGCGATGCGCGAGTCCGAACTGGAGGAGCTGAAGAAGGACGTCCAGAAGATGTCTGACACAGCCAATTTCAACTTCGATCCGCTGGCCGATGTGAAGGATCAGTTCAACGAGGTGGGCTCATCGCTTGAGAAAACGCTCGCCGCGCCTGTCACGCAGGTCGAGACCGCCGAGCTTTCCACGCCCGAGGCGACAATAGAGCCGACGCCTGCCGCGCCCGAGCCCGCGCCTGATCATGCGCCCACCAAGACAAGCGGGGCGGCATGACCGACGCTGATATCGAAGCCACGAAGGCGCCCCTTATGGAGCACCTGATCGAGCTGCGCGCGCGGCTCATCAAGGCCGTGGTCGCCTTTCTGGTCGCGTTCGTCGTCTGCTTTTATTTCTCGCACCACATCTACAATGTGCTGATCGGGCCTTTCGTGAGCGTGGTGGGGCCGGACAAGGCCAAGCTCATCGCGACGCATTTTCTGGAGCAGTTCTTCACCAATCTGAAGCTCTCCATGTTCGGCGCCGCCTTCATCGCCTTTCCTGTGATCGCGGGTCAGATTTACGCCTTCGTCGCACCGGGCCTCTACAAGCACGAGCGTCACGCCTTCCTGCCCTATCTCGTCGCCACGCCGTTGTTCTTCGGCCTAGGCGTCGTGCTGGTCTATTTCGGCGTCATGCCGATGCTGATCCGTTTTTCGGTGAGCATGCAGCAGATCGGGGAGGCCGGTCAGGCCACGATCGAGCTTCTGCCCAAGGTCAGCGAATATCTGTCGCTGATGATGTCGCTGGTCTTCGCTTTCGGCATCGCCTTCCAGCTGCCGGTGATCCTTACCCTTCTCGGCCATATTGGCGTCATCGATTCCGACTTTCTGAAACAGAAACGCCGCTACGCCATTGTCATCATCACGGTAGTCGCCGCAGTCCTGACCCCGCCTGACGTCATCAGCATGATGGCCCTCGTCCTGCCCATGTTGCTGCTCTATGAGGGCGCGGTCATTGCGGTTAGCCTCATCGAGAAGAAAGCCGCCAAAGCCTCCGAATGATCCCGGCGGCCAAGGGGCCGTTGGATCGGGGTGATCATGGGCGACGCCCTTACGGGTTTGACGAGCGTTGAGGCGAAGGCGCGGCTGGAAGCCGAGGGAAACAACGAGCCGCCCGCCGCTGATAAGCGCACCCCTTTCAAGATCGTTTTTGAAGTGCTGCGAGAGCCGATGCTGGCGCTGCTGCTTGCGAGCGGGCTTCTCTATCTGCTGCTGGGCGATCTGAAGGAGGCGGTGATCATCCTCGCCTTCGCCCTGATCTCCATCGTGATCACCATCGTTCAGGAAACGAGAACGGAGCGCGTGCTTGAAGCGCTGCGCAATCTGTCGAGCCCGCGCGCGCTGGTGATCCGCGACGGCAAGCGCCAGCGCATCGCTGGCGTCGAGGTGGCGCGCGGCGATCTGCTTGTGCTGGAGGAGGGCGAGCGCGCGCCCGCCGACAGCCTGCTCGTGCAATGCCATGACCTGATGGTGGATGAATCCCTGCTCACAGGCGAGGCGGCGCCGGTGCGCAAGCGCGTCGCCCCCGAGGGCGCCGACGTCGAGCCGCCAAGGCCGGGCGGCGAGGATCAGCCCTATGTCTATTCAGGTTCGCTCATCGTGCGGGGCTCCGCGCTGGCGGAGGTGACGCAGACAGGCGCGCGCACCGCCATCGGCAGGATCGGCCGCTCGCTCGCCGAGCTTGAACGCGAGCCGCCACGCTTGCAGGCGCAGACGAAGCGCATGGTGCTGCTCTTTTCAGTGATAGGCGTGAGCTTCAGCGTGATGACCGTTCTGCTCTACGGCTATACGCGGGGCGATTGGTTGCAGGCGGCGCTGGCGGGCATCGCCATCGGCATGTCCATGCTCCCCTCCGAATTGCCTGTGGTGCTGGTGGTCTTCATGGCCATGGGAGCATGGCGCATCAGCAAGGCGGGCGTGCTGACCCGTCGCGCCGCCGCCATAGAGGCCCTTGGCTCGGCGACAGTGCTCTGCGCCGACAAGACCGGCACCCTCACTGAAAACCGCATGACCATCGTGGAGCTGCGGCTCGCCAATGGCGAGGTGCTGCGCCTGACGCCGGGCGGGGAGGCGGTGGCTCAGCCGTTTCATGGCCTCGCACATACGGGCCTTTTGGCGAGCGCGCGCAATCCCGTCGATCCGATGGAGCGGGCCTTTCATCAATTGTTTCCAGCTGGCGGAGCAGGGCGGGACGGCGACCTGGTGCATCGCTTCGGGCTTCGGCCAGATCTCCTCGCCGTCACCCATGTCTGGGCGCTCGATGGCGAGGAGGCCCTGACCGTGGCCGCAAAGGGGGCGCCCGAGGCCATCGCAGAGCTTTGCGGTCTTGAAGAGAAAGACCACGCGCAAATGCGGGCTGAGGCCGATGAGATGGCGCGTGAGGGGCTGCGCGTGCTGGGTGTCGCGCGGGCGCGCTGGACGGGCGATCTTCCCGGCACGCCGCGCGATTTCGCTTTCGACTATCTAGGCCTCGCGGGCCTCGCCGATCCCCTGCGCGAAGGCGTGCGCGAGGCGGTGGCGCAATGCCAGGGGGCGGGGGTCAGGGTCGTGATGATCACTGGCGATTATCCCACCACCGCCGCCGCCATAGCTCATGAGGCGGGAATAGGGGTAGGGGCTGTGGTCACGGGTGAAGAGCTTGAGGGGATGGACGAGGCGGCCCTCGTCGCGCGATTGCCCACCACCCATGTCTTCGCCCGCATTCTGCCCGAGCAGAAGCTGCGGATCGTTCAGGCCTTGAAGGGGCAGGGCGAAGTGGTCGCCATGACGGGCGACGGGGTCAATGACGCGCCCTCGCTCAAGGCCGCTCATATCGGCGTCGCCATGGGCGGGCGCGGAACCGATGTGGCGCGCGAGGCCGCCTCGATCGTGCTGCTTGATGATGACTTCCACTCCATCGTGGAGGCGATCCGCCTTGGGCGGCGCATCTATGACAATTTGCGCAAGGCGGTCAGCTTCATCTTCGCGGTGCATATTCCGGTGGCGGGCCTTGCCGTCTTGCCGCTGCTTTTCGGTCTGCCCGTATTGCTTGGGCCAGTGCATATCGCCTTCCTGCAACTGGTGATCGACCCTGCTTCATCGCTCGTCTTCGAGGCGGAGCCTGATGAGGCGGATGTGATGCGCCGTCCGCCGCGCGATCCAAAGGCCTCGTTGTTTTCCTGGGGCCTGCTGGTATGGGCGGCGGTGCAGGGCGTGACTGCATTGGGCGTTGTGGTTGGCGTGTTCTTCATCGCGGTGAGCAGAGACATGCCGACGCCGGAAATGCGCGCGTTATGTTTTTTCGCGCTGGTTGTGGCGTTGCTTTGTCTTGTTCTCGTCAATCGCTCGTTCAGCCCGTCTTTGCGCGTGGCTTTCGCACGCCCAAGTCTCGCCATGGTGATGGTGCTGATTGCGGTGGTCGCTGCGCTCGCGGGGTCGTTGCTCTGGCCCATGGCGAGCGATCTTTTCCGCTTCGGGCCGCTTCATGCCGACGATTTAATGATTGTGGCTGGCGCCGGATTCGTGATGCTTCTGATATTGGAATTGGTGAAGCGGCTACGCCCTCTGGCGACCGCGCCGCGAAAGGCTGTTGAACCTCATGGGTGAGACATATCAGACCTGCCGCATGAACGCGCGCGACACCATGCTGGCAGTGGCGGTGGCGGCGGTGTGGGGCGTTAGTTTCGTACCCATCAAATGGGGCGTGATGGAGCTTTCGCCCCTCATGCTCAGCGCCTTCCGTTTCTTCTTCGCAGCCGTGCCGGCGGTGTTTTTCATCAAGCCGCCAAGCGCGCCGTTTCGGCTTGTCGTCGCCTATGGACTTGCGATCGGGGTGGCGCAATTCGGTCTGCTCTTCATCGCCATCAATCTTGGAATGCCGGTCGGCCTTTCCTCGCTGGTGATGCAGCTCCACGCCTTTTTCACCATCTTTCTCGCATGGCTTTTGATGGGCGAGAGCCCCACGCGCGCGCAGCTCACCGGCGCCGCCATCGCGCTTGCGGGCGTCGCCATGATTGGCAGCCAAAGGCTTGGCGGAGCTGCGATCATCCCCTTCGCCCTGACCATTCTCGCAGCCTTTTTCTGGGGTGTGGGCAATGTCATCGGCAAGAAGGCGGGGCGGGTGGACATGATGTCCTTCATGGTCTGGTCGAGCGTCGCGGCGCCAGTTCCGCTTGTCAGTCTGTCGCTGCTGGTCGAGGGGCAGGCGGGCCTTGATGCGCTGCTGCACCCAAGCCTTTTCGGCCTCGCATGCGCGCTGTTTCTCGCCTATGCGGCGACGCTATTCGGCTTTGGGATTTGGGCGCGTTTGCTCGCGCGCTATCCTGCCGCGATGGTCGGGCCATTCGCACTGCTGGTGCCGGTCTTTGGCATGAGCAGCGCAGCCCTGATCTTCGGCGAAAGGGTGAGCCCCCCTGAATGGATGGGCGCGGGGCTCATACTGGTGGGGCTTGCATGGAACGTCATGGGCGGGCGGTTGCGCCGCTGACCCATGATCAGTTGCTCATGAGATCCACCAACAATCTGATGAAACTCAGAAAGCCCACCGCCGGGATCACCGTGGTGAAAAGCAGGGCCAGAAAGAAGGCGAGGGCTGCCTGAAGCGCCGCCCAGGAGATGCGCTCGAATTTGCGCCAACCTGACTCGAAATCGCGGATCCTAACGCCCTGTGACACGACTCAACTCCAGGTTGTGTTGACCGCGTGATAATTGCAGGCTTGCTTTCCCGTTCAAGTTCTGGCCGGTGGCGTGGTCACTTTTGCACAGGTTAAACCGTTTCGATTGATGACCTTAGCTCCAGCGTAACCACCCACGGCGCCTACCTCTTCCTCCCACCTTCCCCCAAACCCCATTTTCCCCTACACACGCGCTCAACCGCGCCTGAAATTGAGTCCCGAGGCCTTCATGCATCGCTATCGTTCACATACCTGCGCCGAGCCCTCCGCTTCCCTGATCGGGCAGGAGATCCGTCTGTCGGGCTGGTGCCACCGCATCCGCGACCATGGCGGCGTGCTCTTCATCGATCTGCGCGATCATTACGGTTTGACCCAATGCGTGGTGGATCCGGATTCGCCGGCCTTCGCCACCGCCGAGACGCTCCGCTCCGAATGGGTCGTGCGTTTCGACGGCAAGGTGCGCGCCCGCCCCGAGGGAACCGAGAACGCCGACATGTCGACCGGCCAGGTCGAGATCTATGTGACCGAGATCGAAGTTCTGGGGCAGGCTGCCGAGCTGCCGCTGCCGGTCTTCGGCGATCAGGACTATCCCGAGGAGACGCGTCTCAAGTACAGGTTCTTGGATCTGCGCCGCGAGCGTCTGCACAAGAACATCATGCTGCGCGTGAATGTGGTCGACTCCATGCGTCGTCGCATGAAAGGCGCGGGCTTCAATGAATTCGCGACGCCGATCCTCACGGCTTCGAGCCCCGAAGGCGCGCGCGACTTCCTCGTGCCCTCGCGCATTCATCCCGGCCAGTTCTATGCGCTGCCGCAGGCGCCGCAGCAGTACAAGCAGCTTCTGATGATGGCGGGCTTCGACCGCTATTTCCAGATCGCGCCCTGCTTCCGCGACGAAGACCCGCGCGCTGATCGTCTGCCCGGCGAGTTCTACCAGCTCGATCTCGAAATGAGCTTCGTCACGCAGGAAGACATTTTCGAAGCCATCGAGCCGGTCATCACCGGCATTTTCGAAGAGTTCGGCGGCGGGCGTCCCGTGACCCATAACTGGCCGCGCATTCCCTATGCCGAAGCCATGCGCAAATATGGTTCGGACAAGCCCGACCTGCGCAACCCCATCGTCATGCAGGACGTGTCGGAACATTTCCGCGGTTCGAACTTCAAGGTCTTCGCGCGCATGTTGGAAGCGCCGAAGAATGAAGTCTGGGCGATCCCCGCGCCCAAGGGCGGCCAGCGCACCTTCTGCGACCGCATGAATTCATGGGCGCAGAGCGAGGGACAGCCGGGCCTTGGCTATATCTTCTGGCGTGAAGATGGCGCCGCTGGCCCCATCGCCAACAACATCGGCCCCGAGCGCGCCGAAGCCATTCGCGCGCAGATGGGACTTGAGGCTGGCGACGCCTGCTTCTTCGCCGCTGGCGATCCCGAGAAGTTCGCCAAATTCGCTGGCGCCGCCCGCATCAAGGCCGGTCAGGATCTGGGCCTCGTCGACGAGAACCGTTTCGAACTCGCCTGGATCGTCGACTTCCCCATGTTCGAATGGAACGAGGACGAGAAGAAGGTCGACTTCTCGCACAATCCCTTCTCCATGCCGCAGGGCGGGCTTGAGGCGCTTGAGACGCAGGACCCCCTGACCATCAAGGCCTTCCAGTACGACATCGCCTGCAACGGCTATGAGATCGCGTCGGGCGGCATCCGCAACCATCGCCCCAAGGCTATGGTGAAGGCCTTCGAAATCGCAGGCTATGGCGAAGAGACCGTGGTGGAGCGTTTCGGCGGCATGTATCGCGCGTTCCAGTACGGCGCGCCGCCCCATGGCGGCATGGCCGCTGGCGTCGACCGCGTCATCATGTTGCTGGCTGGCGAGCAGAACCTGCGCGAAGTGGCGCTGTTCCCGATGAACCAGCGCGCCGAAGACATCCTCATGGGCGCGCCTTCAGAAGCCACCAACAAGCAGCTGCGCGAGCTGCACATCCGGATCAATCCGCCGGAGAAGTGAGTTGTTTACCCTCCCCCTTGTGGGGAGGGTCGGCACGCCTAGCGTGACGGGGTGGGGGTCGTGAGGCGCTGATCGTTAGTGCGCTCGTTCAGCGCGCTTATGACTAAAGGCCTCACGACCCCCACCCCGTACCCCTCCCCACAAGGGGGAGGGGAGCTGCATGCGTTGCGTATAAATTTTTTAGTTTTTTAACACGCACCTTTATTCACCCCCGCGTCACCAGCGCCTTCACCCGCAACTTCTGTTCAGGCGTGATCTTCGAGACCACTGCGCGCACATTGGCGAGGGTGCTTTCGGGGTCGAGATATTCGATGATCCGTTCGGTGCGCTCGCCATCGGCGATGAGTTGGGGGTCGTGCAGCACCGCTTTGACCACAGCCTGCAAATAGGCGAGCCGAGCCTTCGGCACATTGGGCGGCAGGATCATCACGCGGCCGAGATCCTCGACGCCGCCGAGAAAATCGAGCAGCCATTGCCCGTCTGCGTCAATGTCGAGGCCTTCGAAGA
>CANGOK010000146.1 GCA_947455285.1 Beijerinckiaceae bacterium
GACGAAGGCGCGCTCGACCTGTTCGGTCGTCTTGTAGCGCACGCTGGTCTTCACGCCGTCCGACAGGCGGCGCATGTCGATCTGGGTCGTGGGCGTGCCCTTGCCCGGATGGAAGCTCTCGGCGGAGAGCACGGCATAGAGCTGACCATCTTCGTGCTCGATGATATTGCCCTTGCGGACAGAACTGGCGATGACTCTCACGGGTGGTTTCCTTAGTTGATAGCAGGGCCGGCGCAGCCTATTCAGGGCGGGCTGTAGCATAATTCTCGCGGCGAAGCGCCATCCCTATCGCAAAGCACGGCTCGAATGACAACTCCCCCCGCCCAGTCGGACCGACCGAGCCCATGGTGGACGCCCCATGTTCATGCGGATCGACGCCCCTTTCTGCGCGCCCGCGCCCGCATGATCAGCGCCTGGCGGGCGGATTTCGAGGCGCGTGACTTTATCGAGGTGGACACCGCCGCCCTTCAGGTCTCCCCCGGCAACGAGGCCCATATCGGGGCTTTCGCCACCCATTTGCGGGGGGCTGGCGGAGAAAATCGGGCGCTTTACCTCCACACCTCCCCCGAATTCGCCTGCAAGAAGCTGCTGGCGGCGGGGGAGGAGCGGATCTTCACCTTCGCCCATGTCTTCCGGAACGGGGAGCGCGGCCCGCTTCATCACCCCGAATTCACGATGCTGGAATGGTACCGGGTGGGCGAATCCTACGAGACGCTGATTGGGGATTGCAGCCGCATTCTGGCGGATGCCGCCCGGGCGGCGGGCGTCACCATGCTGCGCTTTCGCGGCAAGGAGGCCGATCCTATCGCCGAACCCGAGCGCCTGACCGTGGCGCAGGCCTTCGAGACCTTCGCCGGGATCGACCTTCTGGCGACGCTCGATGCGGATGGCCGCCCAGATCGAGAAGCGCTCGCCGCGCAAGCCGCCCGGGCCGGGGTCATGCCGGCGCCGGACGATGGCTGGTCCGATCTTTTCAGCAAGCTCATCGTCGCCCATGTGGAGCCGCGCCTTGGCTTTGGGCGTCCCACCGCGCTCATTGAATATCCCGCCTGCGAGGCGGCGTTGGCGCGGCCCTGCGCGCACGACCCGCGCGTCGCCGAGCGGTTCGAGCTTTACGCCTGCGGGGTCGAACTCGCCAACGCCTTCGGCGAACTCACCGATCCCGCCGAACAGCGCCGCCGTTTCGAGATGGAGATGGATGAGCGCACCCGGATCTATGGCTCCGGCGAGCGCTACCCCATCGACGAGGACTTTCTCGCCGCCCTCGCCCTGATGCCTGAGGCATGCGGAATTGCGCTGGGGGTCGACCGGCTCGCCATGCTGGCGGTCGGCGCCTCGCGGATCGACCAGGTTATCTGGACGCCGGTGGCGGAGATCGAGGCTTGAGCGCCCTGCGCAGCCCAGCGGAGCTTGCGGCGGCTGGGTTGGTTCCTGCCGAGGCCCTTCCCGCGCTCGACAGGGTGGCGGAACGCTATGCGGTGGCCATCACCCCCGAAATCGCCGCCCTGATCGACCCAAACGACCCCGACGATCCGATTCGGCGCCAGTTCGTCCCCGACGAGGCGGAGCTGCGCATGAGCCCGCAGGAGCTGTCCGACCCCATTGGGGACGGCGCCCATTCCCCGGTCGAGGGGATCGTCCATCGCTATCCCGACCGGGTCCTGCTGAAGCTGCTGCACGCCTGTCCGGTCTATTGCCGCTTCTGCTTCCGCCGGGAGACCGTGGGTCCGGGCGGGGCGGGCATGTTGAGCGGCGAGGCGCTGGAAAAGGCGCTCGCCTATATCCGCGCCGATGCCTCGATCTGGGAGGTGATCCTGACCGGCGGCGATCCGCTAGCTCTATCGCCAAGGCGCCTTGCAGAGGTCATGGAGGCGCTGGCGGCGATCCCCCATGTGAAGGTGGTGCGCCTGCACAGCCGCGTCCCCGCCGTCGATCCCTCCCGCATCAATGCTCAGATGATCGAGGCGCTGAAGGTTTTCCCCCGCGCCGTCTATGTGGCGCTCCACGCCAACCATGCGCGCGAACTCACCCCTGCGGCTCGGGACGCCTGCGCGCGCCTTATCGACGCCGGGATCGTCATGGTAAGCCAGACCGTGCTGCTCGCGGGCGTCAACGACGATGCGGAGGTTCTAGCCGAGCTGATGCGCGCCTTCGTCGAGACGCGCATCAAGCCCTATTACCTCCATCATCCCGACCTTGCCCCCGGCACGGGGCACCTGCGGGTCGGCATTGAGCGTGGGCAGGAATTGGTCCGCGCCCTGCTGGGCCGCGTTTCGGGCCTTTGCCAGCCGGCCTATGTGCTCGATATACCCGGCGGCTACGGCAAATCGCCCATCGGCCCGTCCTACATCGCACGCACCGAAACTGGCTGGAACGTCGAGGACTTCCGGGGCGGCGTCCACGCCTATGACGATCTCTAGGCCTTCCTGCCCCGGTCAGGACGCGAAACGGCCCAACTCGGCTATTATGGGCGGACTGATTCTGGAGCATCAGCCTTTGACTCGCGCCTTCCGTTCAATCCTTTGCGCCCTCGTCTTCGCGGCCGGCGCGACCCTGTCCTTCGCGCAGGCGCCCACGCCCCCGGCGGCCTCCGTGCAGAAGCTCGACAGCGTGCGCGCTACGATCGAACAGATCGAGCAAACCCTCGCGCGCCCAAACCTCAGCGACGCCACGCTGCTTGAGCTGCGCGGAAATCTTGAGCCTCTGAATGGAACGCTCAAGGCCGCGCTCGAAGACCTGACACCGAGGCAGGACGCAGCCCGCGAGCAGTTGGAGCAGCTCGGCCCCAAGCCCGCTGACAAGGCGCCGCCCGAGGCGCCCGCCGTGGCCGCCGAGCGCGAGACCCTGCAAAAGCAATTCGAAGAAGCCGACGCCGCCGTGAAGCGTGCGAAGCTTCTCTCGGTGCGGCTCGATCAGGCCTCCGGCACGATTTTATCCCTGCGGCGCGACCTCTTCGCCCGCGCTCTGCTGGCGCGCAGCTACAGTCTGCTAAGCCCTGCGCTCTGGATCTCAATCTGGCGCGATGCGCCTTACGATCTCGCGGCTCTGGGTTCTGTCGCAGGCGCTTGGTGGAGCGCTGCGTCGAGCCGACTTGAGTTCTGGTCGACCCTCGGCCTGCTTGCGGGCATGGGCGTCATCGGCTTTGGCTACGCCACCATGTCGCGCTTGCAGCGGCGCGTGGCCCATCGCGACCCCGAACGCGCAAAGATCACCGCATTCCAGAAAGCCGCCGCAGCGATAGGCGTGGCGGTCACGACTGCGGCCATACCCATGATCGCAATGGCGCTGATGGTTGGCCTCTGGCGAGGGCTTGGCCTCTTCAACATGCGGCTCGACCCCTTTGTCATGAGCCTTTCCGAAGCGGTGGCGCGGGTGGCGATCACGGCGGGCGTCGCCAATGGCCTTCTCGCGCCCGGCCTTCCCAACTGGCGCATGCTTGACCTCAGCGACCGGACGGTGGAGCGGCTGGCGCGGCTGGCCTATTCGGTCGCGCTCTTTGTCTCGGCCGCGAAGGTGGCGGAAGCCGTAGTCGACGTGATCGGCGCGAGCCTTGCGCTATCGGTGGCGTTGCGCGGTCTGTCGGGTCTTGTCGTCGCGGGCATGCTCGCTATCGGCTTGCAAGGCATCGCCAAAACGCCTGATGAAGATGAAGCCTGCCTCGGCCCAAAAGTCACCGCAGAGCGCGACTGGTACGGCCCCATGCGCCTCGCCATCTGGGCGGCGGTGTTCGCGATCATTGGCGCAGGCCTGATTGGCTATGTGTCCTTTGAAGCGTTCCTTGTCGAACAGGTCGTCTGGATCAGCTTCATCGGCTCGTCTTTCTACATGCTGCTTGGACTGACGAGCGAAGCGATTGCGCTGGGCCTGCAACCCAACGCTCGCGTCGGCCACGCGATCATGTCGAGCCTTGGCCTTCGGAAGGAATCGCTCGATCAGCTAGCGGTCCTCCTCGCGGGCGCCGCGCAACTCGCCATCATCGTCGCCGCGGCCATGCTGGCGCTCGCCCCGTGGGGCATCGAATCCGACGATATGTTCTCGAGCATCCGCGCAGCCTTCTTCGGCTTCCGCGTCGGCGATGTGACGATCTCGCTTTCGGGCATGATCATCTCGGTGCTGCTCTTCGCCATCGGTTTCGCGCTCACGCGCGGCTTCCAGCACTGGCTTGAATCGACGCTGCTGCCGCGCACGCAGCTTGATGCGGGCCTGCGCAATTCGATCCGCACCAGCGTCGGCTATATCGGCTTCGTCATTTCAGCGGCGGTGGGCCTTGGCTATATGGGCCTGAGCTTCGACAAGCTCGCCATTGTCGCAGGCGCGCTGTCGGTCGGCATCGGCTTTGGCCTGCAGTCCATCGTCAACAATTTCGTCTCTGGGCTCATCCTTCTTTGGGAGCGCGCGATCCGCGTCGGCGACTGGGTGGTGATGGGCGATGAGCAGGGATATGTGCGGCGCATCAACGTACGATCCACCGAGATTGAAACCTTTGACCGCGCCACGATGATCGTGCCGAATTCAAACCTCGTCACCGGCGTCGTGAAGAACTGGGTGCGCAACGACAAGACCGGACGCATCAAGATCCCGATCGCCGTTCACATGAACGCTGATCCCGAAGCCGTGCGCGAAACCTTGCTGGACTGCGCGCGCGCCCAATCGCTCGTGCTCAAGACGCCCGGGCCCAATGTGCTCTTCACCGCCATGGGCGATGGCATGTTGAAATTCGAGCTGATGTGCTTCGTGGCGGATGTGGAGACCTCTGGCCGCGTAAAGAGCGATCTTCATTTCGAAATCTTCAAGCGGTTCAAGGCAGCGGGCTTCGCACTCAGCCCGCCCGGCGCGCCGCCCATCGTCACCATCGCAGGACTTGATCGGCTCGAAGCCGCTCTCGAGCGCGCGAAAAACTAATCCTCTTTAAATAACGACCTGAAGCGAGACAATGCGCAATACACTGACACGCCTTATCGCCATCGCCGCCATCACGGGCCTTTCCGCCTGCGCGTCGCAAAAGCCGCTTGAGATTCCCACGGGCCAGCCAAGCTTCTATCAATCCATGGCCTCGCGCGAGGCGAAGCTTGATGTAGTCGCCGCCCGTGATCTCATCACGATCTATCGTCGCAACAATGGCCTGTCAGCGGTGCAGCTTGATCCTATCTTGCTCGCGAAGGCGCAGGAGCAGGCCGACGCCATGGCCGCCGCCAATTCCATGAGCCACGAAGTGCGCGGCACATTGCAGGCCCGGATTGGCAATTCGGGATTGGAGCATTCGATGGCGGTCGAAAACATATCGGCTGGCTACCACACGCTCGCCGACGCCATCTCCGGCTGGCGCAACTCGCCCCATCACAACGACAATCTACTCAATGGCAAAATGCGCCGCATGGGCATCGCCAGCGCCTATGCGCCGGGCACGAAGTACAAGGTGTTCTGGGCGCTGGTGATGAGCGATTGATTGATCGCGTAATGCTTGCAGATCCCCTCCCCTAGCGGGGAGGGTGATCATCACATCCCCGCCATCTCTGAAATCAGCTTCCATTCCTCATCCGTCACCGGCTGCACCGACAGGCGCATGGAGGTGACGAGGGACATTTTGGAGAGGGCGGGCGTCGCCTTCACTTCGGCGAGGGTCACGGGCCGTGGCAGCGGCTTCACAGCCTTGAAATCCACCATGCCGAACTTGCCGCTTTCATCAGAGGGATCGGGATAAAAGGTCTTGATGACCTCCACGATCCCGACGATCTCCTTGCCTTCATTGGAATGATAAAAGAAGGCGTGGTCGCCGATCTTCATGGCCATGAGCTGTTGCTTGGCCAGATGATTGCGCACCCCATTCCAGTGCGTGCCCTTTGCGCCTGCTGCGACCTGCTGATCCCACGACCAGACCGAGGGTTCGCTTTTGACGAGCCAATGCGCCATGTGCCGAGCCCTCAGAGCGTTGCGCCGAAGGTGCGCCGCCAGGGCTTCACTTCACTGGCGCTGAAGAGGCCCGCCTTGGCGAAGGGATCCGCGGCGAGGAAAGCCTTGGCGTCGGCTTCGTCAGCGGCTTCGATCACGAGCATGGAGCCGTTCATATTTCCGGCCGCATCAAGGAAGGGGCCAGCCAGCAGCACGCGCGCCTTGTTGGCTTCGAGCCAGGCGAGATGCTCGGGGCGATGCTGCATGCGGATATCGAGACCGCCGGGGCGGTCGGTGCAAAGGGCGATGAAATGCATGGGATCCTCCAGATGAGTTCAGGCTAGAGCATTTTGCGCGTCACAGAAAGGAGTGCGGGTCCACATCCACAGCCACCCGCACCCCGCCGCGCTCGGGCGGGGCGGCGGCGATCATGGCGCGCAGGAATCCCTGCAGATCGGTGCTGCGCGGCGCCTTGAGCAACAGGCGGAAACGATGGCGCCCGCGCACGACAGCTATGGGCGCCTCCGCAGGGCCAAGCACCATCACATCGTCAGGTCCGGGCAAGGCGCCGGGCGGCGCCACGCGCCAGCGCTCGCTGGGCGGCAGTCCATAAGCGGCTCTGGCGAGCGCGCGCGCATGGGTCTCGGCGCTCACGCGGTCATTGCCCGAAACGATGAGGGCGGCGAGGCGACCGAAGGGCGGCAGGCCCGCTCTCTCGCGCGAAGCGATTTCTTCTGCATAGAAGCGTTCGGTGTCGCCAGAAAGCAGCGCGCGCATGACGGGATGATCGGGCTGCCATGTCTGCACCAGCCCGCGCCCCGGCCTGTCGCCCCGTCCCGCGCGCCCGGTTACCTGCTGAAGCAACTGGAAGGTGCGCTCGGCCGCGCGCGGATCGCCGGAGGATAGCCCCACATCGCCATCGACGACGCCAACCAGCGTGAGGCGCGGGAAGTTATGGCCCTTGGCCACAAGCTGCGTGCCGATGACGATGTCGAAATCACCCTGCGCGATGGCCTCAAGCTCCTGACGCAGACGCTCCGCCCCGCCAGGAAAATCTGACGAGAGCACCAGCGTGCGCGCATCAGGAAAAAGGGTCGCGACTTCTTCGCCGAGCCGTTCCACGCCGGGACCGCAGGCGGTGAGGGAATCGACGCTCTGGCATTCCGGGCAAGCGTCTGGGCGCCGCTCGATATGACCGCAGTGGTGGCACACCAGCGCCTTGCGGAAGCGATGCTCCACCAGCCATGCCGTGCAATTGGGACATTCGAAGCGATGGCCGCAGGACTGGCAGAGCGTCAGCGGCGCATAGCCTCTTCGGTTGAGAAAAAGCAGCGCCTGTTCGCCTCGGCCAAGCGTCTCGCGCACCGCCTCGCACAGACGCGGCGAGATCCATTTGCCGCGCGGCGCCGCCTCCTTGCGCAGGTCGATGGCTTCGATAGGCGGCAGGCTGCGGCCACCAAACCGCGCTTCGAGCCGCAGATGGGCGTAGCGCCCCTGCTGCGCATTGACGCGCGATTCGAGAGAGGGCGTGGCGGAGGCCAGCACCACCGGGCAGGCCTCGATGCGCCCGCGCACCACCGCCATGTCGCGGGCGTGATAGCTGACGCCATCCTCCTGCTTGTAGGCGGCCTCGTGTTCTTCATCGACGACGATGAGGCCAAGATGGCTGAAGGGCAGGAAGAGGGCCGAGCGCGCCCCCGCCACCACGCTCACCTCGCCATTGGCGACGCCCGTCCAGATGCGGGCGCGCTTGCGGCTCGCGAGGCCCGAATGCCATTCGGCGGGCCGCACGCCGAAGCGCGCCGCGAAACGGTCGAGGAACTGCGCCGTGAGGGCGATTTCAGGCATCAGGATCAGCGCTTGCCGACCCTCGCGCAGCGCCTGCGCAACCGCCTCGAAATAGACCTCCGTCTTGCCCGATCCCGTCACGCCTTCGAGCAGGGCGACGGAAAATTGTTTGGCCGCCACATTGGCGCGCAACGCATCCGCCGCCGCCTGCTGGTCGGGTTCAAGGGGCATGCGGGCGAAATCAGCCTGCGGAGGAAGGGCGACGGGATCGGCGGAAAGCGCAATAGCTTCGAGCGCGCCTTCATCCACCAAGCCGTCGATGACCCCGGCTGAAACCGCCGCGGCTTCGGCCAGAACCGACTTCTGGAAAGCGAGCCCGCCTTCAGCCGCCGCCAGCACCCGCTTGCGGGCGGGGGTCATGCGCTCGGGCAGGGCGCCGGTCAGGCGCACACCGATGCGGATCGGCTCGGGACCAGCGGCGTCGGGCGCGCGCACGCCCATGCGCAGCACCATGCCGCGCGGCGACAAGGTCCAGCGCGCGACCCAATCGACGAATTGGCGCAGCGGATCGCCCAGCGGCGGCAGATC
>CANGOK010000147.1 GCA_947455285.1 Beijerinckiaceae bacterium
GCCTGAGTGCGGCGCGTGAGCACTGGGCGCAATCGAGCTGCGCCCATTTCTACTGCTTTTTGAACCATATAGTCGAGGCGCGCATGTTTTAGCGGGGCGAAGAGGTAATCGAGATCCGGCCCCGCCTCCTGCCCCCGCAGCATCTCCTCGACGTCGAGGGAAGCCGACTTGCGGCCGGTGTCCGCCAGAACCGCTCGCCATTCCCCATCGCGTCCGTTGAAGACGATGACGCTGTCGCCGGCGTCCAGCCGCAGCACGTTGAGCAGATAATTGGCCTGCTCGCGGCTCAGCGCGATCCGCGCGCTCTTTGCAAGCGGCGCATCGACGAACAGGCGCTGTGCGGCGAAGTCGTAGCGGGACAAGGCATGCTCCTTGGAAACGGCAATTTTCTATAGCGTGGTAAGCGCACGGGCGGAACCTGCGCCATTAAGCCGCCGCTTTCGTGGCCCATCGAGCGGGGCTGGGTTGTGAGGGGGCGGGCCGCTTGCTATCAAAGGTTTTCCCGCGATGTTCCCGAACTCCGGGATCAAACGAGGATGCGGCTTCGATGTTTCTGGTTGGACGTTCTTTTGCACCGGTGATCGGCTTCGCCGCGTTCTGTCTGGCGGGCCCCGCGCTCGCGCAATCCATGATTGGCGCCCCCGGCCTGTCGCCCGTCGCTCCGGACGCGCCTGTCGCGGCTCCGGCTCCCGCCGCCCCTCCCGCCTTCTCCGCGCCGCAGGCCACCGCGCCCGTGTCGAGTTGCGAGACGGATATGGCGGGGTTTCAGGAGCGTCGCCAGAGCCAGATCGAAGCGCTGAACAAGATCGTCGCCGCCGGGAAGGGCAAGGTCGACCCCATCGCTTCCTGCCCCAAGCTGCGTTCGCTCGTCTCGGTTGAAGCAGAAATGCGCACCTGGATGATCAAGCAGAAGGCCTGGTGCAACATTCCTGACGACGTGATCGAGGGCATGAAGGCGGGCACCGCCAAGACCGCCCAGATCGCCGAGCGCGCTTGCGAAGCAGCCGCCCAGATGAAGCGTCAGCAGCAGCAGCCCGCCATGGGCGCCGCTCCCGCCATGAAGCTTCCTTCCGGCCCCCTGTGAACGCGCCCGCCGGGCTTCCCGATTCCATCAACAGTCGCCTGCTCAAGCTTGCGCCTGACTCGTGGTGGCCTTTCATCCAGCTTGCCCGCCTCGATCGTCCGATCGGCTGGCAGTTGTTGCTTTTGCCCTGCTGGTGGTCGGCCGCCCTAGCCGGCGTTGCGGAGCAACACGGCCCCAATCTCTGGCATCTCGCATTGTTTTTGATTGGCGCCGTGGCCATGCGTGGCGCGGGCTCGACCTATAACGATCTCGTCGATCGCGAGATCGATGCGCAGGTGGAGCGCACCCGCAATCGTCCCCTGCCATCGGGCCGCGTCACGCCACGCGCGGCCAAGGTCTTCATGGTGGCGGAGGCGCTGGTCGGCGCCATGGTGCTGTTCTCGCTCAATTGGTTCTCGGTGGGCCTGGGGCTGGCGTCGCTTTTGATCGTCGCCGCCTATCCCTTCATGAAGCGCGTGACTTCCTGGCCGCAAGCGGTGCTGGGCCTCGCCTTCGCTTATGGCGGGCTCATGGGCTGGGCTGCGGCCATGGGCTCGCTCGCCTCACCCGCCTGGCTGATCTATGGCGCGGCCATCGCCTGGACGATCGCCTATGACACGATCTACGCGCTGCAGGACGCGCGCGACGACGCCATCATCGGCGTGCGCTCGACTGCGCGATTGTTCGGCGGACAGGTGCGCCTCGGCGTGGCCTGGTTTTATGCAGCGGCTGTGATCATGGCGCTGGCGGCCGTGATGCTGGCCGGCGGCGGCGCCTTCGCCCTCGCAGGCGTCGCTGGATTTGCGCTGCATCTTGGATGGCAGGTTGTGATGATCGACCCGGCGTCCACGGGGCGCTCTTTGCTGCTCTTCCGCTCCAATCGCGATGCGGGGCTGGTCCTTTTTGCAGGGCTCTGCCTGCAGGGATGGCTTGGCTGATCAGCGGATTGTCCTGACCAGCGAGGCTTTGCGCTTGATTTATTCTATATTTCATTGAATCATAAAAATGTATCAAATGATGCAATTTTGAATCAATTTTGAATGGAGAGACATATGCGTGCCATTTACTTGCTCAGCGCTGCGGCGCTTTTTGTCGCCGGCGCCGCCAATGCGCAGGTCACCGATCCCAACATGACGTGCGAAGCCTATCTCAAGGTCGCCGCCGCCGCAGGCCCCACGCCCAAGACCGGCGACGCCGCCCTGGACAAGATGTCCGCTGAAGTCGACGCCAAGATGAACGCCTATTGCAAAGCCAATCCGAAGGCTAACGCCATGGAAGCCGCCGCCAAGGTCTTGGGCGGCTAGGAAGTCCATCAAAAGCTGACACGCCTCGATGCGATACCCTCGCGCGGGGCGCCTCCAGGGGGATCGGCTGAATGCAGGCGGGCGCTTTGCGGTGCTGATCAGGCGCGCTGGCGCGCCGCCATCGCCTCGCGCCGCGAGAGGATCGGGGGGCGCCTGTTGGCGAGCACGGCGCCTCTGCGCCGCCATGCAGGAAATCCCGCCAATGCCTGCGCAAGCCGCACTTCAGCGCCTTCGATGACGCCGGGCGCGCGTTCGATATATTTTGGCAGGCCAAACTGATCTGCCCTTGCGGTCCATTCGTCGATGGCTTCGCGCCCGTCGAAGGTTTCGAAAATCGACTCCAGCGACGCCTGTTCCCGCCAGAGCTTGACGCGATAGACCGCGCGGCCGCTGGCGGTCTCATCGAGCGCCAGAACCACGCCACGCCAATCCTGCGCGTTGTCATCGAGGGGAAATCGGCTTGTCATATTTGTTCCGCAAACACTGCGGTGACAATGACGGCGTTTTGCGCGCGATCCGCTAATTTTTTCGGTTAAAAAGAAATGAAGGGGGGCTCTTTCCCACGCTTTGCCGAACGAGATGCAAATAGCATCGTTCAGACTTGAACGGCCGCCTTAACTTTTCAGTAAGCGGCGTCCGTAAAGACCGGATCGACGCTGCCGCCCCATGCACCGTTGAAGCGCGCGAGCCATTCCTGCGCCGCCACGCGCCCGGATCCGATGCGCTCATCAAGAAGATCAAGATGCATGGCCTCGTTGCGGCCCTTGTCGTCGAGGCGGTTGCGCCTGAAGAGGCCGTTGCGGGAAATGGCGAGCGCTTCGCGCGCGATGTCGCGCAGGCTCACGCCAGCGATCACTGAATCGAGCCCACGCGTCGGCGCATCGTCGCGCAATTGCTGGCGCTGCTGCGCATTCCAGCCTTTCACCAGATCCCATGCCGCGTCGAGCGAGGCGCCGTCATAGATCAGGCCCACGAAAAAGGCCGAGAAGGCGACGATATGATCGCGTCCGCCCACATCGCCGCCGCGCATCTCAAGGAACCGCTTGAGGCGCACTTCGGGGAAGATGGTGGAGAGATGATTGGCCCAGTCGGACATGGTGGCCCGCTCGCCGGGAAGCTGCGGCAGGCGGCCTTCCAGCAGCGCGCGGAAATCGGCGCCGGCCACATCGTGATAGGTCTCGCCGCGCTTGACGAAATACATTGGCACTTGCAGCGCATAATCGACATAGCGCTCGTAGCCCATGCCTTCTTCGAAGGCGAAGGGCAGCATGCCGGCGCGGTTGTTGTCGGTGTCGCGCCAGATCTCGGAACGCTCTGAAAGACGACCGTTGGGGCGGCCTTCGGTGAAGGGCGAATTGGCGAACAGCGAGGTTGCGAGCGGCTGCAGTGCGAGGCAGACGCGCAGCTTCTTCACCATGTCGACCTCGGAGCCGAAGTCGAGATTCACCTGAACCGTGCAGGTCCGGTACATCATGTCGAGCCCGCGCGTGCCCACCTGCGGCATGTAGCGGGTCATGATCTTGTAGCGACTCTTGGGCATGACGGGCGTCTGCGCAAGGCTCCATTTGGGGCTCATGCCGAGGCCAAGAAATCCAATGTCATGAGGGCCTGCGACCTCTTTCACCTGCTCAAGATGCAGGTCGAGCTCCGCCGCCGTCTGATGGATGGTTTCGAGCGGGGCGCCGGAGAGTTCGAACTGGCCGCCGGGCTCCAGCGAAATGGCGCCGCCGCCATTGGGATCGTAAAGGCCGATGAGAGCGCCCGCGTCCTCGATCGGCTCCCAACCGGTCTTGGCCTGCATGCCTTCCAGAAGCGCTCTTATGCCGCCTTGTCCCTTGTCAGGACGGCCCTCGTAGGGAACCGGGGCGAGATCGGCGCGATAGAAGGGGAATTTCTCGTGTTCCGTGCCAAGGCGGAAGTCGGCCTGCGGCTTTTCGCCAGCCGCGATCCAGCCCACGAGCGCATCGCGCGACTCAATAGGGGTCTGGTCGGAGACGTCACGGGCCATGAACGAGCTTTCGGGCGAACGGTAGGGTCAGCGTAGCTGACGGGCACCACTACATAGGCTTGACCTCGCGCCGTTGCAACATGGCGCGCTGGTCACGCCTTGGTTCGGGCGATCCGTCCCACGATCATATAGGCGCTGATGATGGACGCCGAGCCGAAAACCGCCGCTCCTCCAATCACCCCAAGCAGGACGCCTTCGGCCCCCAGATAATAAGCGCCCAGAGTCACGAAGGGTATCGTGCCCAGGGTCGCGCGCCCCCAGTTGAAGAGGGTCGAGAGGAAGGCGAAGTCGAGATTGTTGAACGCGGCGTTGGCGGAGAAGAGGCAGCCAAGGAACACCCATGCGAGCGCCCCGTAATCGCAGAAGAAATAAACCAGCCTCGCGGTTTCATCCTTCGCGCCGAACAGCCAGACGATGCCGCTGGCGCTGAGGAAAAGCAGCAGCCAGACCGCCATGGAATAGGCCGCCGCGAAGACGAAGCAGGTGGTCAGGGTGTCACGCACGCGCGGATAGAGCTTCGCGCCATAGTTCTGCGCGATGATCGGCCCGACCACGCCCGACATCGCAAACAACGCCACAAAAGCCACCGAGGCCACGCGGTCGATGATGGCGTTGGCGGCGACAGCTGCCTCGCCAAATGTCGCCATGGCGCGCACCCCGTAGCCATTGGCGATGGGGGCTGCGAGATTGGTCAGGATGGCGGGCAGGGCGATTTTCATGACTGCTGGCAGGTCGCCCATCACTGACTTGCGGTCGGGTCGTCCGACAAGGCCGTGAACGCGCACGGCGCCCCAGAAGCCGACGCCGACCCACACGAAACGCGAAATGACCGCAGCGATGGCAGCGCCTTCGACGCCCATGCGAAGGCCGATGATGAGCAGGGGGTCGATCACCGCGGTCACGATGGCGCCGAAGAGCGTCACATACATGGACCGGCGCGCGTCGCCGACAGCCCGCAGGGCGCCCGACAGCACCATTCCCAGCGCCATGAGGCCATTGGTGGGCAGGGTCCAGGCGAGATAGATGTCGCCCGCCTCCAGCGCCGCGCCTGCCGCGCCCAGAAGTTCGAGCGCCGGTCGGCGGACGAAAAAGAGCAGCAGGCCCAAAACACCAGAGATCACGAAGGAATGGGTCAGGCCCGAGCCCGCGAGCCGCTGCGCGCGCGAGCGTTCGTGGGCGCCAATGGCCCGCGCCATCACTGCGGTCACGCCGATGCTGAGGCCGATGTTGACGGAGATGACGAAAAACAGGGCCTGCGAGGCGAAGCCTACGCCCGCCGTCAGGGCTGGATCGCCGAGCCAGGAGACATAGATCAACGACAGCAGATCCACCACGAAGACCGCCATCAGGCCGATGGACCCGGTCGAGGTCATGACGAGGACATGACGGGCGAGCGAGCCTTGCGTGAACACGGCGGGAGGGCGCGGGCGCGGCGCCGCTGATTCGGGCATGACTGGCTTTCTCAGGGAAGTGCGGAAGACGCCGCGCTTTCCCCATAGACCCCGCAGGCTGCCCCGGCAAGCTCGGCCACTTGGGGAGCTTGCGCTTGCGTCGCCATTGCCCCAAAACCCTGCGCAGAGGATTTCCATGCCCCAGCCGCCGCTTCTCATTCTGCTCGCCGCGCCCCGTGGTTTTTGCGCGGGCGTCGTGCGCGCCATCGAGGTGGTTGAGCGGGCGCTCGAGGTCTATGGCGCGCCGGTCTATGTGCGCCATGAGATCGTGCACAATCGGTTCGTGGTGGATTCGCTGCGCGCGCGCGGAGCCATCTTCATCGACGAGCTCGAAGAGGCGCCGCAGGGTAAGTCGCCGGTGATCTTCTCCGCCCATGGCGTGCCGAAATCCGTGGTCGAGGACGCGGCGAACCGCAATCTCATAGCCATCGACGCCACCTGTCCGCTCGTCACCAAGGTGCATCGCGAGGCGGCGATCCATCACAAGCGCGGCCGGCAGGTGGTCTTGATCGGCCATGCGGGACACCCTGAGGTCGAGGGCACGCTGGGGCAGCTGCCGGACGGCGCGGTCTTGCTGGTGGAGACGGTCGAGGATGTTGCGCGCATCGCGCCCGCTGATCCCGCCATGCTCGCCTGGGCATCCCAGACCACGCTGTCGGTGGACGACACCCGGGAAATCGTTGCGGCGCTGGAGACGCGCTTTCCAGCCATAGCGGGGCCGCACAAGGACGACATCTGCTACGCCACCACCAACCGGCAGGATGCGGTCAAGGCCATCGCGCCGCGCGTCGACGCCATCCTGGTGGTGGGCTCGCCCAATTCATCGAACTCCGTGCGCCTGACTGAAGTCGCCACCCGCGCGGGCTGCCCTGTGTCGCGGCTCGTGCTGCGGGCGCAGGACATCGACTGGAGCCTGTTCGAGAATATCCAGACGCTGGGGATCACGGCGGGCGCCTCGGCGCCAGAAGTGCTGGTCGAAGAGATCATCGAAGCCTTCGCTGCGCGGCGCGAAGTGAAGGTGGAGCTCGTCACCACGGCGGTCGAAAACATGCATTTCCCGCTGCCGCGGGAGTTGCGTGTCCAGGCATGATCGCCTGAATCCAAGTAATGGATCGGAGGCGCCGGCCGCTCCCCTCCCCCTTGTGGGGAGGGGTACGGGGTGGGGGTCGTGAGGCGCTGATCGTGAGCATTATTGAAAGACGCTCCCGATCAGCATGCGCAGACCCCCACCCCGTCCGCTGTCGCGGCCGACCCTCCCCACAAGGGGGAGGGTTGTTCACCCATTCAACAGCAGAACCACCCCAACCACGATCAGCGCCATCCCCGCCATTTCGGCGCGGCTCATGCTCTGCTTGAAAATGCGCCCCGACACCAGCTGCGCGAAGGGGACCTCCACGAGGGCGAGGGTGCGCACGCGGGTGGGGTTGGTGATCGCGAAGGCGAGGAACCAGAACTGGGTGGCGAGCGCGCCCATGAAACCGGCCAGCAGCGAGGGGCGCCAATGGCGCGCGATGGCGCAAAGCAGCGCCCGGTCCCGCAGTCCCAGCCAGCCCAGAATGGCGACGCATTGGATGGTCAGGCCCATCAGCATGGTCACGCTGGCGGTGAGGATGAAAGAGGTCGATTCAAGGCCGACCATGGAGACGCGATAGCCCGTGGCCGAGAAACCGAAGCAGGCGCCCGAGGCGAGGCCGATGAGAGCCGCCTTTACGCCGGGTCGCTCCGAACCTTCGCTTCGCGGCGGCAGGGACATCAGCAGCACACCCGCCGTCGCAACGATGATCGCCAGAACGGTGGTGAGGGTCGGAATTTCGCCGAGGATTGCGATGCTCAGAAGCGCGATGATGATCGGCTCGGTCTTGGTGAAGGCGATGGTGACCACGAAGGAGCGGTCGCGCATGGCGAGCAGCATCAGGCCGGTGGCGAGGGTCTGCATCAGCGCGCCGATGGCAGCCCAACCGATGGCGCGCAGATCAGGAATTGGCAGCGGCGCGTCAATGAGGACAAGCTGGGCGGCAACGAACACAATGGCGAAGGGCAGGCCGAAGAGAAAGCGCACATAGGTCGCGCCTTGCGTTCCGACGCTTGCCGTCAGGTCGCGCTGCATGGCGTTGCGCGCGGTCTGGGCGCCGGCGGCGATGATTGTAAAGACCGCCCAGAGCCATGGTGGAAGCAGCGCGACGAGCATGATGGGGAGAACACGAAATAGGCTGCGGGAACCGGCCTTCGTCGGTTTGACGCGGGGCCACCTGCTCGCTAACACGATCCCGCAAGGCCCGCAAAGCGGCGCTTCTTCAGGATGATCCCATGGCCGTCTACACCGAAGTCACCGACGAGGATCTCGCGGCCTTCGTCGCGGCCTATGATATCGGCTCTGTGCTCTCCCTGAAGGGCATCGCGGAGGGCGTCGAGAACTCCAATTACCTCCTGCATACGGA
>CANGOK010000148.1 GCA_947455285.1 Beijerinckiaceae bacterium
AGCGCGAAACAATCGTCCAGCGGCGACGACCTGAACCGCAGGCACCGCAAGAGCGAGGGCGCAGGGGCAGGTGATGATCAAAACAGCTATGGCGCAGATGATGGCGTCATGCGCGCTCGCCCCCACGAACAGCCAGCCAATCGCCGTCAGCGCCGCCGATGTGTGGACGAAGGGCGCATACACGCGCGCGGCGACATCGGCTAGGCGGCGATAATGGGAACGCGCTTCGCCCGCTTTCTCGACGAGGCATGCGACATCGTCGATAAGGCTCGCAGCGCCCGCCTTGCTGACGCGCAAACGCAACACGCCCTCGAAGTTGAGGGAGCCCGCATAAACAGCAGATCCCGCGCCCACTTCGCGACGCCGTGTCTCGCCCGTGATCACACTCTCATCGAGCGATGAAGAGCCGGAGACGATGACCGCATCGGCGGGAACACGTTCGCCCGCGCGGAGCCAGACTTCATCGCCCGGAATAAGGCTCTCAACCGGCGCCATGACAAGGGCGCCATCCGCGTCGATGCGCTGCGCCACGCTGCCCTTCAGAGCCGCGATATTGCCTGCGGCGACCCTGGTGCGCTGCTTCACCGATTGCTCAAGCACCCGGCCGAACAACAAGAACACCAGCAGCATCATCGCTGAATCGAAATAAGCATGTTCGCGATGCGCCAGCGTTTCGAAAACCGACATGCCAAGCGCGAGCATGATGCCCAGCGAAATCGGCACATCCATGTTCATGCTGCGCGCACGCAATCCCCTGATCGCCGAAGTGAAGAAGGGTTGTCCTGCATAAGCGGCGGCGGGAAGCGCGATGAGGGCCGAGAGCCAATGGAAAAAATCACGCGTTTCGGCGTTGATGTCAGTCACCTCTCCCGACCATACCGACACCGACAGCAGCATGATGTTCATCGAAGCGAAGCTTGCGACGGCAAGGCATTTGAGGAGGTGTTTGTGACGCGCGGTCTCCGCCGCCTCGGCGGTTTGCGGCTGGAAAGGCTGGGTCGGATAGCCACAGCGCGCGAGATGATCCATCAGCGACGACGCGCTCAATGAGCCATCGCGCCACACGACCATCAAACGTCCATAGGTGATATTCACCCGCGCCTGCTCGACGCCGGGCAACGCCAGCGTCTTCTCTTCGATGTCGTGAAAACAGGCTGCGCAATCGACTTCGGCGAGGATCAGATCAAGCGTGAGCAGGCCATCGACAGGGCCACGCACATAATGAGAAAAGTCCCGCCGATCATCCATCTGTCATGGCGCCCGATCGTTGATCTCGATGGTGTTTCTCGACTGGAAAACGATCTGTCCATTTCGCGAGGCGCGAAGCGCGAGGCCCCAATGGCCCGCATCGATATCGATTTCACCTGTATAGAGGCCGGGCTTTTCCATCGTCAGGGTCAGCTCCTTGTCTTTGGACCGGTCCACCAAATACTGGAATTGCATATTGACCTGCAGGTCCGCAGTCGCTCGGCCGTCAGCATCCGCCTGCGTCACGGTGATCCGCGAGCGTCCCGGCGCGATACGCGCAACGGCTCCCTTCACCTGCCAGCCCAAAGCATCCTGCGCATGAGCCGCCTCGATCTCCTTGTTATAGGCGAGCCCGTCCGTATAGGCGTGACTGTTCGTCACGCCGCGAAAGGTCTGAGACGCAAGGCGGGCCATGAGGACATTGACGCCGATAACGACGGCGAAGAACCCCAGAAGGATCGCCAGAACCATGCGCCCGGTGAGAACGCGGCCTGTCGGTTGAGCTTCCTTCAATGCAGTAGGCACGGCTAGACCTCTCAAGGCAGAAAGAAGTGATCGGCCACCATCGCCGTAGCGCCGGTCGCAGGATCAAGAACCCGAATGACGACTGGGTGGCTTTTGACCTCGTGACTGAAGCCCGCGGGAACCGAGATCAGGACGCGCAGCTCTAGGGTCTGGTCGCGTCCGACGGGGGCCTGCAACCGCCCCTGTGAGTCAGTTGTGACGCCGGCGCTTTCAATCTTCGCATCAGCCAGCCCGTCGACGCTGACGAGGAACGTGCGCTCCACGCCCTGCCGGTTGACGAGGCGCAAAGTATAGCCATTGCGGATCGAACCATCCGAGAGCGTCACATATTGCGGGTTACGATCATGAAGCGCTGCCACTTCGATCATTTTGCGCGTGGTCAGCGTGTAGAGCATGAGCAGCCCAACGACGCTGATCAACACGGCGTAAATCACCGTGCGTGGCCGCACCAACCGCGTGGGTAGGGGGGCGAGGCCTGCATCGCGACGCTTCACATTGTTCTCGGTGTCATAACCGATCAGGCCGGTCGGGCGGCCGATGCGGGTCATGATATTGTCGCATGCGTCGATGCAAAGGCCGCACTGAATGCAATCAATCTGCAATCCGTCGCGAATGTCGACGCCTGTCGGGCAGACGTTCACGCATTGATGGCAATCGACGCAATCGCCGCTCTTGGCGCCCGCCTGACGCAGCGCCTCGTTCTTCTTGACGGAGCCACGCGGCTCGCCGCGATCGAAGCGATAGGTGACATTCAGCGCCCATTCGTCGGTCAGCGCAGCCTGAATACGCGGCCATGGGCACATATAGGTGCAGACCTGCTCGCGCATGTGGCCGGCGAGGAAATAGGTCGTGAAAGTCAGGATCGCGATCCAGATATAGGCGATGGGCTCGCCCTGGAAGGTCGCGAGTTTATAGACGAGCGTCGGAGCGTCGGCGAAATAAAGAACCCAGGCGCCGCCAGTCCACCAGGCGATCAGCAGCCATGTCGAATGTTTCAGCAGCTTCTCGGTGAAGCGCTCCAGCGACATCGGCTGATTTTCCTTCATCATGCGCTCACGACGATCGCCCTCGATCCAGCGCTCCACGATAAGGAAAAGATCCGTCCACACGGTTTGCGGGCACAAGTAGCCACACCATAGGCGGCCAGCCAGCGAGTTCATCAGGAAGAGCGAGAAGGCGGCGAGGATCAGCAGGCCGGTCAGATAGTAGAACTCCTGCGGCCAGATCTCGATGAAGAAGAAATAGAACCGCCGATTGGCGATGTCGACCAGCACCGCCTGTCCCGGCGCGTCAGGACCGCGATCCCATCGCACGAAGGGCAGGAAATAGTAGATGCCGAGGGTGACGAACAGGATCGCCCATTTGATCCTGCGGAACCGGCCTTCAACGCTCTGCGGATAGATCTTCTTCGAACTGGCGTAGAGCGGGAGTTCACCCCCGCTCGCCAGCAAGGCGGCATCGTCCAATTGCTGCTGCTTGACGCTCATAACAAAGATCCAGGGCGGACGACTTACCGCCCACCGCCCAGAGTATGCACATATACAGTCAGCGCCTTGATCGTGGTCGCGTCAAGGCGGCCAGCCCAGGCCGGCATCACGCCGCCGCGCCCATTCTTCAGCCCATCGACGATGACATCCTTGTCAGAACCATAGAGCCAGATGGCGTCGGTGAGATTGGGCGCGCCTAATTCCAGATTGCCCTGCCCTTTTTCGCCATGGCAGGAGGCGCAGTTATCGGCGAAGATCTTGGCCCCGGCCTTGAGATCCACGCCCGCAGGCTGGGTCAGGCCCGACAGGGAGCGCACATAGTCGGCGACGTCCGAGATTTCCTTGGGCTTGAGCATGCCATCGCGTCCGAAGGCGGGCATCATGCCGGCGTGGGTCTGGTCGTCATCGGAGCGCGCGCCATGGTTGATGGTCGCGGCGATCTGGTCGAGCGAACCGCCCCACAGCCAATCGTCGTCATTCAGGTTGGGATAACCCTTGGAGCCGCCGCCGCCGGCGCCATGGCAAGGCGCACAGTTGTCGCCGAAAGCAGCCTTGCCTTGCGCGATGGCGAAGGTCCGCAGCTGCGGGTTCTGCTCGATCTCCTGCAGGCTGGCCTTAGATAGCGCAGCCACGATCGGGGCGCGCCGCTCACGAAGTTTCGCCAGATCGTCATTGACGCCCTGCCGGGAGCTCCAGCCCAAAACGCCGGGCGTGAAAGACTGGATCAGGGGAATCGCCGGATAGGCGATGCAATAGAAGAACGCCCAGACGATCGTCGCATAAAGAATGTTCACCCACCAGCGCGGCAGCGGCGTGTTCAACTCCTTGATGCCATCCCATTCATGCCCCGTCGTGTGCATGCCGGTGTGGCTGTCGATGTCGGCGTGTTTATCGGTCTGTGTCATGGTTCAATCCTCACGAAGAGGGAACTTCGCGGCTTCATCGAATTGCGACTGCAATGAGGGCCAGAATGCGTAAGCGACGATCAGCACAAAGGTGATGCCCACGATAACGAGGCTCCACACATGCGCGTTCTGGAGAAAGGCTTCGATATCCATTTGGCCCTCCTCAGCGGATATTGGCTTTTTCGTCGTAGATCTTGAAGTCCACGCTCGTGCCAAGCATCTGCAAATAGGCGATCAGCGCATCCGCTTCCGTCACCCTGCCCGGCTGGCCGCCATAGTTGCGCGCCACAGCCGTGGGATAGCGTTTTCCGAAGGCCTTCGCCCCAGGGTGATCCTCGCTTGCCTGCGCGCGCGCATCGATGGCGGCGTTCTCAACCTGCTCGGCCGTGTAAGGAACGCCTTCGATCTGCTGCACGCGCAGATTATCGCTCAAATGTTTCACATCGAGCTCATTACGCGCGAGCCAAGGATAGCCCGGCATAATTGAGGCGGAAACGACAGAGCGAGGATCGGCGAGATGCTGGCGGTGCCATTCGTCGGAATATTTCGCGCCGACGCGAGCAAGGTCGGGACCATTGCGCTTTGAGCCCCACTGGAAAGGGTGATCATACATGCTTTCCGCAGCCAGCGAGTAATGGCCGTAGCGCTCGACTTCATCACCCAGCGCGCGGATCATCTGCGAATGGCAGAGGTAGCAGCCTTCCCGCACATAGATGTCGCGCCCAGCAAGCTCGAGCGGCGTATAGGGGCGAACGCCCTCGACCTTCTCGATGGTGTTCTTCATGTAGAACAGCGGCATGATCTCGACGAGACCACCGATGGAGATGACGATCAGAACACCGATGAGCAGAATGATCGAGTTCTTTTCGAAGATGGCGTGTTTATTCCAGAGTGACATGTGACTTCCTCACTCCGCCGCTGCGAACGCGGGCTGCCCGAGGGCTTCCGGTTCCGTTTCAGGCGCCACGATGGTCTTGTAGAGATTCCACGCCATGATCACGGCGCCGCTCAGGTAGAGCACGCCGCCAAGCGCGCGGATGATGTAGTAGGGGTGCATGGCCTCGACGGTCTCGATGAAGGAGAATTCGAGGAAGCCGAGGCTCGTATAGGCGCGCCACATAAGGCCCTGCAGGATGCCAGCGACCCACATGGAGGTGATATAGAGAACGATGCCGATGGTGGAGAGCCAGAAGTGCCATTCAACCAAACGCAGCGAATAGAGCTTAGAGCGGTTCCAGATCCAGGGCACCATGCAGTAGAGAGCGCCGAAGGAGACATAGCCGACCCAGCCCAGCGCGCCGGAATGCACGTGGCCGATGGTCCAGTCCGTATAATGGGACAGGGAGTTGACGACCTTGATCGACATCATCGGACCTTCGAAGGTCGACATGCCATAGAAGGCGAGCGAGACCACGATCATGCGCAGGACGGGATCGGTGCGGAGCTTGTCCCAGGCGCCCGAGAGGGTCATCAGGCCGTTGATCATGCCGCCCCATGAGGGCATCCAGAGCATGATCGAGAACACCATGCCCACGGTCTGCGCCCAATCAGGCAGAGCCGTGTAGTGCAGGTGATGCGGACCCGCCCAGATATACATGAATATCAGCGCCCAGAAGTGGATGATCGACAGGCGGTAGGAATAGACCGGCCGCTCGGCGCGCTTGGGCACGAAATAATACATGATGGCGAGGAAGCCGGCGGTGAGGAAGAAGCCCACCGCATTGTGGCCGTACCACCACTGAATCATAGCATCCTGCACGCCGGTCCACACGATGTAGGATTTCGACGAGAACAGCGAAATCGGGATCGCGGCGTTATTGCACAGATGCAGCACCGCAATGGTGGCGATGAAGGCGAGATAGAACCAGTTCGCCACATAGATATGCGGCTCTTTGCGCTTGATGATCGTGGCGAGGAACACGAGCAGGTAGACGACCCAGACGATGGTCAGCCAAAGATCGGCGTACCACTCGGGCTCGGCATATTCCTTCGCCTGCGTGATGCCGAGCAGATAGCCCGTGCCGGCGATCACGATGAACAGGTTGTAGCCGAGGATGACGAACCAGGGCGAAAGATCGCCCGCCAGACGCGCCCGGCAGGTGCGCTGAACCACGTAGAAAGATGTGGAGATCAGCACGTTGCCGCCGAAGGCGAAGATGACGGCCGACGTGTGCAATGGCCGCAATCGCCCGAAGGAGGTCCAGGGGAGATCGAAGTTGAGCCAGGGAAAGGCGAGCTGGAAGGCGATGATGCAACCGACCGCAAAACCTGCGATGCCCCAGACGACCGCGGCGGCGGAGCCGAACTTGATCGGCCCGTAATTATAATTGGGCTTGCCGCTCACCTCTTGCGGGGCGGCGGCGGCGTCGCGGTTCTGATAGCGCGCGAACACGCCAAAGGCCGTCGCTAGGCTGGCGGCCGCGAAGAGATAGGCGTGGAAGGCGTATTCGGGCGTATAGGCCCTCGCGGCGACGATGAGGAAGCCAAAGACGCAGGCGATGGACAGGATAAGCAGACTGAGCTCGCCCAACCACATGGTCTTTTGACCGGGCTGAGCCCCAGCGGAAGCAGGAATGGTCATGTGCAATGCCCGAATTCAGAAGCGCGCGACCCGATGCCGCCTCACTATTAAAGCTTACACTCTCCGTTCGGCAAGCAGACCTCCTTGATTTGGATCAAGGAGCGCCGACGACCGCACAGAATTAAGCGCCTGAGAGCTTATAAAATCCTACGCCGGAACGATGTTATACTTTTGTCTGCAGGAAGGAGAATAGCCTGGAACCGCACTTCAAAAGTCCGAATTCTCACGAATTTTCCAATTGGGCGCTTGATACTCAAAAAGTATTATGACGCCATCATGAAACGCGATTTCGCTTCTTAACGACTTGGACGGCTCCTCGCCGACTAGGCTTCCCACCCGTGCGGATGTTGCGCGGCATAGGCGTCGATCTGCGCAAGGCGCCTGTCGATCTCCCCGTGCGGCAGGAAGGAGCCGGTGAAGGAATTGCGGGCAAGCTGGATCAGATCCTCGCGCGACAAGCCGACGGCGCGCGCGGTCGCAACGTAATTATCAAGAAGATAACCGCCGAAATAGGCGGGGTCGTCCGAATTGATCGTCGCGCTGAGGCCGAGCGCCAACATCTTTTTCATCGGGTGATCGCGCAGGTCGCTAACCACGCAGAGCTTGAGATTGGAGAGCGGGCAGACCGTCAGCGTCATGCCCTCGCGCACAAGCCGCGCGGTCAGCTCCGCATCCTCCAGCGCCCGGTTGCCGTGATCGATGCGGTCGACATGCAAAACATCGAGCGCCTCGCGGACATAGGCGGGCGGCCCCTCCTCGCCCGCATGTGCAAGCACTTTCAACCCGCGCTGGCGCGCCTCTTCGAACACGCGCGCGAATTTCGACGGGGGATGGCCCACTTCCGAGGAATCGAGACCGACGCCAACAAAAGCGTCGAGCCATGGCTCGGCCTCGCGCCAGGTCGCGAAGGCATGCTCTTCACTGAGATGGCGCAGGAAAGAGAGGATCAGCCCGCAGCTCAACCCAAGCGTCGCCTGCGCCTCCGCAATGGCGGATAAAAGCCCCTCGACGACGACCGCGAACGGAATGCCGCGCTCCGTATGCGTCTGCGGATCGAAGAAGATTTCCGCATGAACGCCGCCGTCTGCATGGAGGCGGCGGAAATAGGCCATGGCGAGATCATGGAAATCGCGCTGCGTCTGCAAGACTTGCGCGCCCGCATAATAGAGATCGAGAAACTCCTGAAGATTGCTGAAATCGTAAGCGCGGCGCACGGCCTCGATGTCGGCGTAGGGCAGCCGCACGCCATTGCGCGCGGCGAGTTCAAACATCAACTCGGGCTCAAGCGTTCCCTCGATATGCAGGTGAAGCTCGGCCTTCGGAAGCCCATGGACAAAATCGCTCAGGGAAATGGACATGCTGCGCCTCGCGCTTGCTGAAAGCGTAAACTATCCGCCATCCTCCGCGTTTTGAAAAGCGTTACGCGCAGAGCCCGCGCGTCACGTCGTCGGCCGCGAT
>CANGOK010000149.1 GCA_947455285.1 Beijerinckiaceae bacterium
CTATGGCAAGCAGCTTGTCTATCTCGACAACGCCGCCTCCGCGCAAAAGCCCCGTCAGGTCATCGACCGCATGGTCTATGCCTATGAGAACGAATACGCGAACGTGCATCGTGGTCTGCATTATCTCGCCAACGCCGCGACCGAGGCGTTTGAGGGCGCGCGTGAGACGACCCGCGCGTTTTTGAACGCGGCCTCTGCCGACGAGATCATCTTCACGCGCTCTGCGACGGAGTCCCTGAACCTCGTCGCCAATTCGGCCGGTCAATCGATTGGTGAGGGCGACGAGATCATCCTGTCGATCATGGAGCATCATTCCAACATCGTCCCGTGGCACTTCCTGCGCGAGCGCAAGGGCGCCGTGCTGAAATGGGTTGGCGTCGATGGCGACGGCAATTTCCGCATGGACGAATTCGAGCGCGCCTTCTCGCCGCGCACCAAGGTCGTCGCGGTCACGCATATGTCGAATGTGCTGGGGACCGTGGTTCCGGTTAAGGAGGTCATCCGCATCGCCCATGCCCATGGCGTGCCGGTTCTGGTCGATGGCTCGCAGGGCGTCGTGCATCTCGACGTTGACGTGCGGGATCTCGATGCGGACTTCTACGCCTTCACCGGCCACAAGGTTTATGGGCCTACAGGCATTGGCGTCCTCTATGGCAAGAAAGCCTTGCTCGAAAAGATGCCGCCTTTCCTTGGTGGCGGCGAGATGATCGAGACCGTCACCACCGAGCGCGTCACCTACAATACTCCTCCGCATCGTTTCGAGGCGGGCACGCCGCCCATCGTTCAGGCGATCGGCCTTGGGGCTGCACTGGATTACATGCAGACCATCGGTCGCGAGAATATCCGCGCTCACGAGGATGCACTGCGCGTCCACACTGAGGAGCGTTTGCGCGAGCTGAAGTCCATCCGTGTCTTAGGCAGCCCTGCGCAAAAGGGCGCCATCGTCTCTTTCGAGATGAAGGGCGCTCACGCCCATGACGTAGCGACGGTGATTGACCGTGCGGGCGTCGCAGTGCGCGCGGGCACCCATTGCGCCATGCCCTTGATGAGCCATTACGGGGTGACCTCGACATGCCGCGCCTCATTCGCCATGTACAGCACCCACGAAGAAGTCGACGCGCTAGTGGAGGCTTTGGCTAAGGCCGAAGCCCTGTTCGCGTGAGGAGCGTAAGATGAGCCAGGCATCCGCCAGTGATCCATCCGCCGAGTATGGCGCCAACAGGCCCGAGATGGATCTGCCTGCCGCCATGGCGCCCGAGGAGCTCGAGCGCCTGACGGAAGACCTCATCGTCGCCTTGAAGACGGTTTTTGATCCTGAGATCCCGGTCGATGTTTACGAGCTGGGCCTGATCTACAGGGTTGATGTCGACGACAGCCGTTTCGTCACCATCGATATGACGCTGACTGCGCCGGGCTGTCCGGTCGCGGGCGAAATGCCGACCTGGGTCGAAAACGCCGTGACGGCGGTGCCCGGCGTATCCGGCGCCAAGGTGAACATGGTTTTCGATCCCCCGTGGGATCAGAGCCGCATGTCCGAAGAGGCTAAGATCGCCCTCGACATGTGGTGAGTTTCAATCGGGGGCCTTCGTCCCCATATGAAGATCGCTGCGTCGCCGGACCTTGAACCCGGCTGAATCAGGAGAAAGCAATGGGAAGCGTGAAATCTCGCTTCAAGGTCATGACCCTGACGGACGCCGCCGCCGAGCGTGTGCGCGAAATCATGGCCGAGTCCGAGACGCCGGTTGCGGGCCTTCGCGTGGGCGTGAAGAACGGCGGCTGCGCGGGCATGTCCTATACGATGGAATGGGCGCAGAAGGCGGAGCCCTTCGACGAAGTGGTCGAGGACAAGGGCGTGAAGGTTCTCATTGACGCAAAGGCGGTGCTGTTCCTGCTTGGCGCGCAAATGGATTTTGAGACCTCGAAACTGTCGTCGGGTTTTGTCTTTCGCAACCCGAACGAGACCTCCGCCTGCGGCTGTGGCGAGAGCGTGGCCATCGAGCCCGCAAAGCCCGAAGACATGGAGCGCGCTCTGGGGCAGAGCGCCTGACATCGCCGCGGCTTGAGGCCGGGCGCGCTGGCCCGGTCTCGTTTTCATGCAGCCAGAGGCTGCCCGTCAGTAGCGACCGACGACGGCGACCGGAGCGGGCGCCGGCGCTTTACACTGGCTGCGCACCTGATGGTAGACGGGCCAAGGACCCATACCGCCAAAGGCTTCCTCAACAGTCAGTTCTCGGCATTCAGTGCGGTAGACGTAGGCTGCCCGGACCATGATGCTCAGAACGCCGCCGCCGAGCGCCCAGACGGGCCATGGCGCGCTTGCCGAGGCCGACGCCACATAGATGGGGCCAGCAGCCAAGGCTTCGGTCGTCGGCAGGGCGACTGCGGCGAGACTTCCTGCTGCGGCCAGGGCGAAGATGTAGTTTCGAATGGACATGGGATGCTCCCGGTTGAGCGCCGCCGACGCAGCGGCGCCAACACCAACGCTTCACCCCAGCCAAGGTTGATTGAACCCTTTGGCTTGCATTCGTTTAGCATTCTCCTGTGCCCATCGCGATTTTACCTCGACCCCAGCGCTGTGATAGACAGGCCGTCGAGCTGATCAGTCGAAGCCTCGGTGAGGCTTGGGAGGAAGATGATGACTTTTGATATTTCGCGTCGCTCGGCGCTTCTTGGCTGCGCCTCCGTCGTGGCTTCGTCCGCGCCTTTCATCTCGTCGCTCGCGGCTGACGCCTATCCGTCACGCCCTGTGCACGTTTCGATCGGATTCCCCGCGGGTAGCGGCGCCGACATTCTGTGCCGTTATTTCGCGCGCGCGCTTGAAGAGAAGGCCAAGCAGCCCTTCATTCTCGAGAATCGTCCCGGCGCCACTGGCAACATCGCGCTTCGCTACATCGCCCGAGCCGAACCCGATGGCTATAATGTTTTGATGACCGCCAACTCGAACATGGCCGGCAGCCGTTACCTCTTCAAGGATCTTAACTTCGACACTCTGACCGATTTCAAGGCGGTGGCGTCCTACGCCCAGATCGCCTTCGTCGTGGTGGTGGCTCCCAATTCGCCGATCAACAACATCGCCGAACTCATCGCCAAGATGAAGTCGAAGCCTAATAACCTGCACGGCTACACCAACCAGACTGCGCAACTTTCTAGCGAACTGTTCAAGCAGTTGGCAGGTGTTCAGGCGAAGGCCGTGTCCTACAAGGCGGCGACAGACGCCATGAAGGACATTCTCGACGGCACTCTCGATTTCATGATCATTGATGGCACCTTTGCTGCTGGTCAGGTGCGTCAGGGTCAGCTGAAGGCGCTGGCGGTCACCACGACCAGCCGTTCGCCCAGCTTCCCCAACGTTCCTACGCTCGTCGAAAGTGGGCTGAAGGAATTCGACTTCAGCCCCTGGTGGGCGCTCTATGTTCCGGTCAAGACGCCTCAGGCGATCGTGGACCAGCTCGAAGTCTGGCTGCACGAAATCAATAAAGCGCCCTCGACGGCGGCCTTCCTTGAGACGGTGGGCTCCATCGTCAACGATGACACCGGCCCGCAGGCCGACGCGCGCCTGAAGGCCGAGCTTCCGAAGTGGGAGCGTCTTGTGGCTCTGGCGGGCATTGAACCGCAATAAAGCCAAAATGGGGAGCGGCGACGCCATCGTCGCCGCTCCGCAATGCTCTAATTCGGGTCTATGCGCCCGGCTTCGCTTGTCTTCTTTTTGATTCTGTTGGTCTGCGCTTTCAGCCACCGTGGTTTCGCGGCCCCTATGGAGAGCGTTGACGAGGCGCTGTGCCGCCTGATTGACGCCTCAGCCAAAGAGCGGCGTTTGCCGATTGAACTTTTCGCCCGTCTCATCTGGCGGGAAAGCGCTTTTCGTAACGGCGCCGTGAGCCCAAAGGGCGCGCAGGGGCTCGCCCAGTTCATGCCCAGCACGGCTCAGGAGCGTGGGCTCGCCGACCCTTTCGACCCGGAGCAGGCGATCCCTCATTCGGCCAGTTACTTGGCTGACTTGCGCAACCAATTCGGCAACTTCGGCCTCGCCGCGGCAGCTTATAACGCCGGGCCGGGCAGAGTGCAGGCTTGGATAGCTGGAACGCGCGGCCTGCCTGATGAGACGCGCCGCTATGTCATCGCCATCACCGGCCTTCCTGCTGAGGATTGGGCCGCTCGCGGTCGTGAAGAGGCGCTTGACGCCGATGCTCATGGCTCCACTTCCTGCCTTCAAGTGACTGCGGCATTGCGTCGTGGCCGGGCAGGCGCGCCGCAGGTCCCAACGGGCGATTCCGATTTCGCCCTGGCGCCGCTCGCCCCATGGGGCGTGCAGCTGGCGGGCAACTTTTCGAAGGCGCAGGCGCTGCGATCCTTTACGCGCGAGTCAAAAGCCTATGCCAATCTTCTTGGTGATGTTCGCCCCATGATCATCGGCACGCTGCTGCGCAGCCGTGGCAGTCGGCCCTTTTACCGGGTGCGGGTTCCCTCTCAGACCCGGCAGGAGGCCGAGGCCATCTGCACGCGCATTCGCGGCGCGGGGGGCAATTGCATGGTGTTGCATAGTTGAGCTGGAACCATTGGCGAGCTTGGCCGTTTAGCGCCAAGGTCGAGGAGAATGGAATGGATCTCACGCGCCGTAGCTTCGCATTGGCGTCAGCCGCCTGCCTTCTGGGACCACGCGCCGCCTCTGCGGCTCTTCAGGATGCAGCCCTGACCATTCCTTACCGCGCGCTGACAAGCGAACCTTTCCCGGTGCACGCCATCGATCTCTCGCGCATTAAGCCTGAGTTTTTGCGCCGAGAGGTGCGGGAGGGGGAGATTGGGAGCCGCGAGCCTCCGGGCACGATCGTCGTCGATCCGGCGAAGCATTTTCTTTATCTCGTCCTGCATGACGGAAAAGCCATGCGTTATGGCGTGGGCGTGGGGCGATCGGGCTTCGCCTGGTCGGGAGACGCTACGATCAATTCGAAACAGGCTTGGCCCGACTGGTATCCGCCCAAGGAGATGTTCGAGCGCCAGCCCCAGCTGCGTCGCGCCATGCGCAAGATGCGCCTCGGGCTCGGCATGCCCGGCGGGGCGGGGAACCCTCTCGGCGCCCGCGCCCTCTATCTCTGGCAGGACAATCGTGACACCCTGTTCCGCATCCACGGCACCATCGAGCCGTGGACGATTGGGTCAAACGTATCGTCAGGCTGCATCCGCATGATCAATCAGGATGTGATAGATCTTTATGAACGCGTAGAGCCGGGCGCCCGCGTCGCGGTGCTCGGTTCTTCAGGAAGCATTGTAGCTAGCGACCATGCGCACGGGGCCATCAGTAGCAGCGATGGCGTGCCACCGCTCCATCACCTCGTGCGCGATCCAGCCGCGCTCGCCAGCCGGGGGCTCTGGTGAGGGACGCGGGCAATCTGTTTCACGGCTTTTCAGACAAGTCGCCAGACGAGCGTTTCGACACCTTGCTGACGGCGCCGGGCTTGCGCATCGAGCGCATCGTCTCGACCGGACAGGCTGGCGCGCCTGACGTCTGGTATGATCAGCATCAAATCGAATGGGTGGTTTTATTAAGCGGAGCCGCCGTGCTCCGCTTTGAAGATGAACCCGCGCCGCGCATCCTGCGCCCCGGCGATTGGGTCACGATCCCACCCCATTGCAGACATCGAGTTGAGGCGACCGATACGCGCGAGCCGAGCGTATGGCTTGCGGTGCATGTGGGCGATTAAAGCCCCATCACCCTTAAGGCCGCCTTCGTCAGCGCCGCGTTCCTGTCTATGAAGCGCAGCGGCAGATCGAAATGGTTCGTGCTGGTCTCGCAGATGATTTCTACTTCGCAGCCAATGGCCCGGCACGCCGCCGCATAGCATTCCGACTGGCGCTTGAACTCCTCGGTCTCATTGGGCGCATATGAGATCAGCAGGGGCATGGGCCGCGCGGGCAAATGGCTTTGGGGCGACATGCGCGCGGCTGAGGCTGCGTCGAGGTTCAGCCATTCATTGCAATTAGAGAGTTGCACGGGCTCAAGATCAAAGAGACCCGAGAGCAGCGAGGCCGATTGCACGAAGCCTTCGGGCAGGCCGTAATCCTGCGCCCAGCCGCTAGAAAGCATCATGGCCCCAAGGTGACCGCCCGCGGATGACCCCGACACATGGATGCGAGCCGCATCTCCATTCATGCGCGCTGCGTTTTTATAAACCCATGCGAGGCCCGCCCGGCACTGGCGCACGATTTCTTCCACGCTGACCGTAGGCGCCAGCGCATAGTTCAGCGCCACGACCGCAGCGCCAGCCTCTACGAAAGTCCGCGCCATGAAGGTGCTGTCGGCTGCGTCCAGCATTCGCCAGTAACCGCCATGGATGAAGACGGAGATCGGCGCGCCGGTATTCGTGGCGGGAAAGAAATCAAGGCGCTCGGCGGGCGTGGGGCCAAAGGCGACATTCAGCTCGCAGGGCAGGGCGTCACGCATGGCAGCGCTTTCGCGCGCATAGGCTTCCATCATGGGCGTGATGTCTGGCACCGTGCCGCGCGCGCTCATCTGACGGTTCAGTTCCGCCTGATCCCAATAGCGGTAGACATGGTTTGTCATCTCAAACCCCGATCCGCTGTTCGATCCGCTCGCGCTGCGCTGCAAGTTCCGACGAGGTTCCGCTCCATACGACGCGTCCCTTTTCGACGACGTTGTGCCGGTCGGCGAGGCGCATGAGTTCATCGAGGTTGCGGTCGACGATAAGAATGGAAAGGCCCTGCGTGCGCAGCGCCGAGATGCAGTTCCAGATGTCCTGACGGATGAGCGGGGCGAGGCCCTCGGTCGCTTCATCGAGGATGAGCAGGCGCGGGTTCGTCATCAGCGCGCGGCCGATGGCGAGCATCTGTTGTTCGCCCCCAGACAGAGTTCCCGCAGATTGGGCGCGGCGCTCGGCAAGCCGTGGGAAGAGGTCGAAGATGCGCGCCAGCGTCCATGGCGCTGCATCCTTCGTCCGGTTGGCGGCGGTGGCGATTAGGTTTTCCTCAACGCTCAGCTGAACGAAAATCTGCCGCCCCTCAGGCACGAGGCCGATGCCGCGCCTCGCGATTTCGTGGGGCTTCAGACCGTCGATGCGTTGTCCTTCGAAATGCACGGCGCCAGCGCGCGGCGGCGTCAGGCCCATGATGGCGCGGATGGTGGTGGTCTTGCCCATGCCGTTGCGACCGATGAGCGTAACCGCTTCGCCCGTTTTCACATCGAGGGTGAGGCCGAACAGGGCCTGCGCATCGCCATAGCCTGCATCGATGCTTTCAACGGTGAGCATCATGGCGTGTGCGTCCCCAGATAAGCGGCGCGCACTTGCGGGTCGGCGCGCACGGCGGCGGGGTCGCCGGTCATCAGCACGGCGCCATTTACCAGCACGGAGATGCGGTCGGCGAGGGCGAAGACCGCGTCCATATCGTGCTCGACGAGCAGAATCGTCACCTTGCCGCGCAGCGATTGCAAGATCGCGATCATGCGCTCGCTCTCCTGCGGGCCCATTCCCGCCATGGGCTCGTCCAGCACCAGCATGCGCGGCTGGGCGGCCAGAGCTGCGGCGAGTTCAAGCTGGCGACGCTCGCCATGGGAGAGTGTGTCGACACGGGTCTGCGCTCGCTCCGCCAGCCCCACGCGCTTCAGCGCCTCCATGGCCGGCTCGCGCAGGCTCGTGTCCGAATGCGCGGCGCGCAGGAAGCGATAGGAATGGCCCTGCCGCGCCTGCACAGCCAGCGCAACATTGTCGATGACTGAGAAGTCCGTGCAGAGCTGGGTGATCTGGAAGGAGCGGCCCAGCCCCGCCAGCGCGCGCCTTGGCGTGCTCCAGTTCGTGATGTCCTCTTCGAAGAAGGTGATACGTCCGGCGTCTGGCCTGATCTCGCCGGTGATCTGCCCGATCAGCGTGGTCTTGCCTGCGCCATTGGGGCCGATGATTGCATGGCACTGATTGGCTTCGATGGCGATGTTCACATCATCGCTCGCGCGCAAGGCGCCGAATCTCTTTGTCAGCCCGTCGAGGATCAGCGCGGCGCTCATGGTGAGCCCCTTCCGCGCACAAGGCCCCAGATGCCGCGCGGCGCGAAGAGCGCCACCAGCAGCACGAAGGGGCCGAAGACGACCTGCCAATGCTCGGTCCAACCCGCAAGCGAGGTCTCGACCAGCAGGTAGACCGCAGCGCCAATTACGGGGCCAAGGAGCGAGGAGACGCCGCC